>JBBRZY010000235.1:0-7263 GCA_038252885.1 Anaerolineales bacterium
CAGGCCGTCGCCCAACAGAATGACTGGCTGGCGGCCCTCGGGCGGCCGTGGCCGCCGCGCGTGCGCCCAGCGCTGGGCGGCGCACCCGTGCTGGAGAACGCCGCCGGGGCTTTGTGGATGCGCGTGTATGGCACGCTGCCGCACCCCAACGTGCTGGCCGGGGTGCTGTTAGTGCTGGCGGCGAGCGTGTCCGAGCGCTTCCTCGCCACCGGGCGGCGGCGCTGGCTCACCTTGGCCGCGCTGGCCGGCGCGGCGCTCCTGCTGGCCTTCTCGCGTGGGGCCTGGGTGGCCGCTGGCCTGATGGCCGCGCTTGGTTTGCTGTGGACCTGGCGCTACCGTCCCGCCGTTGCGCCGCGCTTGCGCCTTCTGCTGCGGGCGCTGGCCTTGGGCGTCAGCGTGGCCGCCCTGCCGCTGCTGCCCTGGCTATTCACGCGCGTCACCGCCAGCGACACGGCCAACGACGTGGAAGTGCGCTCGGTCTATGAGCGCGTCACGCTTACCGCCGACAGCCTGGCGCTAATTTGGGCGCACCCGCTGGTGGGCGTGGGCGCGGGCTACTTTGCCGTCGCCAACACCGCCCTCGGCACCAACTCGCCCGCCGAGCCGGTGCACAATCTGCTGCTGCTTATCACCGCCGAGACCGGGTTGGGCGGTGGCGCGGCGGCGTTGGCGTTGGTAGGGGCGATTGGGTGGCGGCTGTGGCAGCGCCGGCGGCGCGCCTCGCTGGTCGAGGCCATGTGGGGACTGGCCCTGGTGGGGGTACTGGTCACGGGCCTATTCGACCACTACTGGTGGAGCCTGGCTCCGTCCCGCATGCTGTTGGTCACCACGCTCGGGCTGTGGGTGGGGGCGGGCGAGCGGGCGTCAAGCCTCGAGGTAGCCCTCGGCCGTGAGGTACCGCTCGATGCGCGAGGTGAAGCGCTGGGCCGCTTCCAGCCCGACGCGCACGTAGTCGGCGCTGAGCAGCGCGTTTAGGTCGTAGTCGCTCATGTGGCGGCGGCGCATGGCCTCTTCATAGTCGCGGATGTAGCTCGACTCGATGCCACCCGTCATCACAAACTTCCCCCGGAAGATCGCTAGCACGCCGGGGTGTTTGCTGCGCTGCAAGCCCTGGGTGGCCAGCACCGCGTTGGCCGCATAGAAGATGGCGTAGTAGGCGCGGTTCGCCACCACCTGCAAGTCTTTGCCCTGCCCAAACTCCGACTCGGCCGTGCGCAGCGCCTGCCAGGCGCTGGTCATGTAGGCCGTCAACTCGGGGCGGTGGTCGGCCGGCTGGCTGTCGGCCTCCGGCCGCGGGTTCACCAGGTGCTCGGGCAGGCGCGGCGAGCGCAGCATCAGCATGCCGTCGCGCTGGGCGTTCTGCCAGAAGGCCGCCCGCCGGCGAGCAAAATCGGCCCAGCGCTCTCGGCTGAACAGCAGCGGGTTCACCAGCACGTTGTGCTCGATATCAATGGCCGAGGTCAGCGCGCTCAGGCGCTTGTCGAGGTCGCGCGGCTCGCCTTCCGTCACCACCAGAAAGTCGATGTCGGCGTCGGGCATGTCGTCGCCGCGCGCCTTCGATCCAAACAGCACCACCAGCAGCAGGCGGCTGTCGAGATCACGCCGTAGCACTTCTACAAATGCTTCTACGGCGCGTCGTTCCAGAGGTTTGAGCCGACTCAGGTCAGGGGACTGCATAGCTGATGCCGGAGTATAGCCTGACCCGTACAAAAGTACCAAATCAAACCGCCCCGGCCGAGTGCGAATCAAAAGCGGGGCGCGCTGGATCACTCCACCGCGCCCCGCTGAGGGTTTCCGGCCGCCTTAGCGGTTGGTCTGCGGGTTGGGCGAGCGGCGGAACAGGCGGCCGTGGTTGGCCTCCAGCCGGCGCGCCAGGTTCTCAACCCAGGTGTGCTCGATCAGCACCACCAGCGCCGAGCTGTTGTTCGGCAGGCTGGTCTTCAGTTCTTCGAGCTGGTCGTCGTCGAAGCCCATATCCACCAGCGCGGCTGTCACACCGCCCGTGGTCGCCCCGGCCACAGCGCCCACCACGGCGCCCGCCGGGCCACCCAGCAGGCCGATCAGCGCGCCCGTCACAGCGCCAAACAGCGCGCCTTCGCCGGCGCTCACGTCCTCATTGTCGTCCATATGCACGTGGCCCTTGGCGTTCTTGACGATCACGGCGGCGTCCTTAATCTTGAAGGCTCCGTCTTTGGTCGCCTGCTTCACATCGTGCAGCGCATCCTTCGCGCCGTCCGCCGTGTCAAACACAGAGATGATTAATTCGAGGGGGGTGTCCATAAGTTCTCCTATTAGGGGGTCAACCTGACCCATACCATTGCGCTCACTGACGCCCTAACAGTAACATGGGGGGTGGGGGGCTGTTTATCAGGCGCGGCCTGATTTCGCTGTAGGACCGGCCCGACACGGTTGTCGGCCGGCGTCCTACCCGCTTAAAAGCCACCGGCCCAGTCATTTGACTGGGCCGGCAGTGGCGGTTACAGAGAGTGCCCTCGCGGTGACTTGAACACCGGCATCTACCTTCGGAGGGTAGCGCTCTGTCCACTGAGCTACGAGGGCGTTAAGGCGGATTATACCATCGAACCTCGGGCCGGCGCGCGAATTTCAGGCCGGCCCGCTTGCGCCCAGCGCCACCAGTTGCGCGCGCAGCCGGTCGATTTTGCCCTGCGCCTCTTGTTCGCGCGCCGGCCCCAGCCGCGCCAGTTGATACTTCTTGAAGGCCAGCTCGCCGCACACGTCGAACATCTCGGCCGTCTGCCGCCACTTTCCCCCGGCTAACGCCGCCCACCGCCGCGCCATCTGCCCCGCCAGCGAGCAAGTCAGGCGATACTGCTCGTCCGACAGGTGCCCCAGCGTCACCTCCTCCAGCAGTTGCTCGCGCATGATCTTGCCCTCGCGCCATACCAGCACCAGGATGAAGACGAACATGCCCACAAAGCCCAGCCAGTCGAGCGCGCTGCCGAGCAGGCAGATCAAACTAATGCCGGTGCTTGCCAACAGGTTGTGCGTGAAGTGCAAAAAGATCGCGGTCAGGTAGCCCAGCACCGGCCCCGCGTAACGCCAGAAGCCGTTGTTCAGCCGCCCAATTGCCAGGCCAATCCCGGTCATTGCCGTCAGCGTCGCGTGCAGGAACGGGATCATGACCACCCGCACGATGATCAGCAGCACCAGCCCTTCTGTGCCGGCGGTGACGAAGCCGTTGAAGATGTAGTTGATGTTCTCGGCCGCCGCAAACCCAAACCCCACCAGGCTGCCGTACAACACCCCATCGAGCAGCGAGTCGAACTCGTTACGAAAATAGATGAAGACGATCAGCACCGCCAGCCCCTTGACGCTTTCCTCCACAATCGGCGCCGAGAGTACCGCCGTGCCGATCTCGGCCAACGCCGGGTCGCCAATCACGGCGAACAGGCTGATGCCGAAGAGCGTGTTGAAGATGATGGCAACGCCGGCCGAGATGAAGAAACCCCACAAGAAGACGCCCAGCATCAGCAGCGGGGGTTCGCGCTCGTAGCGGTCGAACAATGTGAGCAGCGCGGCCAGAATGGCCATGGGGACGATGCCGAATAGGATGGCGAGTAGGACGCCAACAAACAGGTTCATGGGGCCGGTTCCTCTCCGGCCGGGTGGCCGGTCAGCCGTTTCCAGAGCTTAGCGAAGCGCGAGGTCAAGTGAATGGCGGGCGAAGATAGCCGCGTGCGCCGCTGCCCGGCCGCAAACCCGGCCACCAGTTCGGCGGCGCTGCCGGCCGCTTCCATCTGCAGCACGGCCCCCCCCAACTCGCGATGCGAGTGCGCGTCTGAGCCCACGCTGCCGAGTTTACCATGCTCATGCGCGAACGCCAGCGCGCGGGCGTTGTCTTCCGGGTAAATGCAGCGCGCGTTAAAGACCTCCATCGCGTCCACCAGCGGCAGTATCGTGGCCAGGTCGGCCGCCTGCCACGCGCCCTTCCGCAGCCGGTCGAACGGATGTGACACGCTGATCGCCGCCCCCTGCGCCCGCAGCCGCGCAATCGTCTCCCCTGGCGTCAGCCCGGCCGGGATTTCCTCGCGCAGAAAATAGCCCAGCAGCTCCCCCTGCGTGGTCATTATCTCCTCCCCCACGATCACTAAATCTGGGGCCAGCGCCGCCACCGCCACCGCGCCGCCAATCCGGTTGTGGTCCGTCACCGCCAGCCGGTCAATCCCCTTAGCGCGGCAAGTCCGCACGATATCCGCCGGCCGCATCAGGCAATCTTCCGAAACAATCGTATGCGAGTGCAGTTCAACTGTAACCATCAGGCGCATATTGTAGTCGGAAAGGCTGGAAGTCGGAGGTCAACCAGGCCGCCTTCTCGACAACCGTCAGTGTCGTAACAAAAAACGGGCCGGTCAGCGTCACGCTGGCCGGCCCGTTTTGCGTCTGTAGTCGCTAATTCACCAGGAACGCCGTGAAGTACATAATCGCGATGCCCAGCAGCAGCGCGCCCACGTTCAGCCACGACACCACCGGCACGCCGTCCTTCTGCGCGTCGCGCCGCAGCATCTGGCCCACCTCCACCACCACCTGCCAGATCGCCCCCGCGCCCACGCCCAAGAACAGCGTCGCCAGCAGCGGCGAGAACGCAAACCCGCCGATCCACGCGCCCAAGATAGCCGGCGTGCCTGAGATCATCGCCAGAATGGCGAAGGTCTTAAAGCTCGGCTGGTCGCGCGTCACTGGCGCGGCGATGCCGATGCCCTCCGTCACATTGTGCAGCGTGAAGCCGATCACCAGGAACGACCCCAGCGCCGCCTCGCCCAGCGCGAAGGCCGCGCCAATCGCCAGCCCCTCGCCCAGGTTGTGCAGGCCAATGCCCACCGCAATCAGCGTCGCCACATACAGCCGCTGCCGCGCCGGGTCCGCGTACGGGTCCTTGCGCCGCGAGCCAATCGCCATCAGCGCCAGCCAGGTCAGCAGCGCCGCGAACAGCGCCAACGGCACACCCTGGAACACCCCCGGCAGCTCACCCCCCAACTCAAATGCCTCCAAGAAGGTGTCCACCAGCAGGAAGATCAGCAAGCCCAGCGTCAGCGCCAGCACCGCCCCCAGCCCGCGCCGGCCCAGCCGCTTCATAGCCGGGAACCACAACATGCCCAGCGCAATCGGAATCACGCCGACGTAGATGCCCAGCAGCGCGTACGCGCCAAACTCCTTCAGCCCCGGCTGCGGCGAGAGCGTGGCCGCCGCCACCGTGCCCTCGAACGTCACGCCCGTCGAAGTGATCACCCGGATGACGTGCGGCTCACCCTCCACCCAGGCATACGGGATAGAGAGGATGGCCTCCCCCAGGCGCGGCAGCTTGTCGCCCGGCTCAATCGTGTAAACCCAAAAGGCGTCATCGACGATCACCTGCGCAATGGTGGTATCCACCGCCGCGGCATTAAAGACCGTCACGCGGAAGCCGTCTGGCACGACCACGATGCGCTGGATAGCCAGGTTTTCGGTTGGCGGCACATTCGAGGTGAAAATCGCGGCTGGGTTGCTGATGGCGAACACCCACACCAGCGCCACCAGGGCCAGGGCGGGCAGGGCGATCCAAAACCACAGCGGCAGTCCGCTGAGTTGCTTGCGAGGTGCAGTCGAGTCGGCCATGGCTTAGGCTTCCGCCTCGAACATGCCCAGCCAGCCCAGCTCGGCAAACTCGCTCTGGTGCGCGTGGAACATATACTGGCCGGGGTACTCCACGGTGAACTCCAAAATGTGGCGCTCACCCTGGCACATCGCCACCGTGTCGGTGATGTCGTCTACCTGGTCCAGCCGCGTGCCCGTGCGGTAGACCTTGTAGATCGCGGCGTGTAGATGGAAGGAATTGATCAGATCGAACTCGGTGATGTTCACCAGGTAAATGCGCACCAATTCGCCGACCTTGATCTTGATCGGATGCTTGCTATAGTGAAAGGCGACACTGTTGACGGCGTAGATTTCATTCGCGCCGTCGAAGTTGGTGTCGAAGGCGTTCATCACCATGACCATTTCATGCGCAGGCGCGCGGCCCGCCGGCGGGTCAATGATGAACGTGCCGTACAGGCCCTTGTGAATGTGGCGCTTGAGCGGCATGGTGTGGCAGTGGTAGAGGTGCAGGCCGTACGGCTTGGCGTCAAACTCGTAGTCAAAATACTCGCCCGTGTTCACCAGCGGCGACAGCCCATCCATGCCCGGCTGGTGAATGCCGTGGAAGTGGATGGTGTGCGGGTGCGATGACCCGTTACCGAAGTGGAAGCGCAGCCGGTCGCCTTCGGTGCAGCGGAAGGTGCGGCCCGGCACCTGGTGGTCGTAGGCCCAGGCCGGGAACATCACGCCCGGCGCGATCTCAATGTCTATATTGACGGCATTCACGTCCCACTCGCGCAGGGTCTGGCCGTTCTCCATCACGCTGGTGCGGCCGTAGTCAAAATTGGTCAGGAAAACACTGGGGTCGAACTTCGTCAGGTCAATGTCGCCCACCGCGCCGTCGCCGCTGCCGTGGTGGCCGCTGTGGTCATCGTCACCCGGCCCGCCGCTCTGGGGCGCGGGCAGCGCGGCCACGCTGGAGACTTTCGACAGGGCCGTCAGGCTGGCAATGCCGCTTGCCCCCCACAGTCCGGCGCGGATGAAAGTCCGCCGTGAGATCTTCTTCTTTTCCATATTGCGGTGCTCCAACTTCCGTTGCTATTCCGCGGCCCGGTTGTGAGGCTGGATCCGTGGTTAATTTATGTTGTCAGAAACCATTATTTTGGCTTGACTAAATTACATATTAGCCCAAACATAGACCGCTTGTCAAGTTGGAACAAAGAAGGGGGTGTATTTCAGTTTGGGGGCAAAAACCTCAGGACCGTCGACGCCTGCGCAAGGCGTTGGGTCGGGCTAATCCGCGCGTTCGCCAGTTGACCCGCCGCCCGGGTGACTGACTTACAGGCCCGCGGTTCCCTGCACTCAGCGCGTTTACACGCCCTTGAGGGCCGCTGCCGCTTTGGGCCAGCCAGAAATTCTTATCAGGGAAGGTTGGGCAAGCCCACCCTCCCCTGATAAGAGTTTCCTTCGGTCAGATATGAAATCTCACAGCCACCCATTACTGTAATAGGGTGTTGGAGGCGTGGGGGCGCACGGCCCTACAGCCGGCTTCGGTTGCGTCGGTTAGGCGGGGGATTGTCGGCTTGGTCGTCCGGTTTGGGCGGCGGGGCGTCCAGCGGCGCGCGGCTGTCCTCCAACCGTGCTGGCTGCTCGATGATGTTGGGCGCGTCCGTCAGGCGCGGCTGCCCGGTC
>JBBRZY010000236.1:0-7245 GCA_038252885.1 Anaerolineales bacterium
ATCCCGCCGGTCACGGCCTGCCTGGGCCTCACCGACGACGGCCGGCCGCTGCTGCTGCGGCTGCCCTCGCCCGATGTGGCCCATGTGCTCATCGCCGGGGCCACCGGCTCCGGCAAGACCGAACTAATGCGCAGCCTGGTGCTCTCGCTGGCGCTGCGCAACCGGCAGTCGAAATTGCAGTTCGCGCTAATCGACCCGAAGTCGCGCGGGTTTTTGCCGCTGGGCGGGCTGCCGCACCTCATCGCCGACATCGCTTCCGACCCGGCCGCCGCGCTCAACCTGCTGGAGCGGCTGCTGGTCGAGATGGAACGGCGCGACCGCGAGAACGTCTCGTCGCCGCGCATTGTGATCGTGATTGACGAGCTGCTCGACCTGCTGGCGACCGGCGGCAAGCCGGTGGAGCTGGCGCTGACCCGGCTGGCGCAGCGTGGGCGCGAGGCCGGGCTGCACCTGGTGGCCGGGGCGCAGAAGCCCTCGGCCGCGGTGCTCGGCCCGATGCTCAAGGCCAATTTTCCGGTGCGGCTGATCGGCCGGGTGGGCAGCGCCGAAGATGCGCGCGTGGCGGCCGGAGTGGCCGGCACCAACGCCGAGCGGCTGCTGGGCCGGGGCGACTTCATCCTGGTGGCGGCCGGACACACGGTGCGCTTTCAGGCGGCCTGGGTGCCGGCGGCCGAGTGGCCCGAATTAGTGCAGGGGCTGGTGTAGGTCAAGCGTTCTTAAGCGAAGGAGCCTTCCGCATGAACATTGGAATGTTATGGTACGACGACGACGCCAAGCGCAAGCTCGATGAGAAGGTCGCGCGGGCGGTGGAGTTCTACCGGGCCAAGTACGGCGTGCAGCCGACCGAGTGTTATGTGCATCCGGGCATGCTGGCGGCCGACCAACCGGCCACGGCGGCGGGCGTGCGGCTGCGGCCCAATCGCACCATCATCAAAAATCACTTCTGGCTGGGGGTGGATGAGGCCACGGCGGCAGCGGCCCCGGCCAAGACCGGCCGGGCCAATTCGGCCTCAGCGGTGATGCGCGCCGAGACGACCGCCAAGCCCCGCAGCAAGACCAGCCGCTCCGCAGCGGCCAAAGGGCGCGCGCGGGCCTAAGCCGGCCGCGTGGTCATTGGATCGATATGGAAAGCGAGGCGCGTATGCGAGGCCGCACGGTGCTGTGGTGGACTTTGGGGCTGGCGTTTGCAATCACGCTGGCGGTGGTGGTGGGCCAGCGGCTGTCGGCCCAGGCCATGGCGGTGGTCATCGGCATCATCGCCGGAGTGGCCGCCAGCATCCCGACCAGCCTGTTGGTGGTGTGGGTTACCTCGCGTCTGACGCTGCCGCGCGCAGCCTACGAGCCGCCCATGCGGCCCGAGCCGCGCGAGCGCCAGATTGTGGTGATGCAGGCGCCGCCCCAGCCCGCGCCGGCCTACGCCGGGCCAAACGGCTATGCCATGCCGCCGGCGGGCGTGGCCGGCTATGCCCAGGCCGCTTACCCGGCCAACGGCTACGGCGGCCAGCCAGCGCTGCCGCCCCGGCGCTTTACGGTGGTGGGCGGCGGGCGCGCGCTAGAAGCCTCTGAGGCCGACGACTTTGAGGAGGAAACATGGACGCCGTAAAAGCTCTGCCCCAGTCTGCCCCGAAGCCGCCGAGCCGGATTAACGAGCCCATCGCCGTGCCGACGCTGAACAACGGCTTCTTCCCGAAGGCGTTTGTGTGGCGCGGACGGCGGCACGATGTGAGCGCGGTGGAAGACTGCCACACGGAGGTGCGCCACGACTGGCGCGGCCAGGCCCAGCGCCACCACTTTCGGGTGCGCGCGGGCGGCGCGGTGTTCGAGCTGACGCAAGACCTGGCGCGCGACACCTGGCAGTTAGAGCGCATGTGGGAGCGGGCATAACCCGACCCCGGCGCTTGGGCTGAGTATCGGTATAAGTGTTGGTGAACGCTCGACAGCCGAGGCTTCGACCTCGGCTGTCGGCGTTAATGGGGCAGTGGCATAATAGGGACTGGTGAGGGCCGCCACCAGTTTGATGGGCCGGGAGGGCCCTGGAAAGGCATTACTTATGAGACGCGAACGCGAACACAGCCAGCACCAGGTCGTGCGGGTGACGGCCATTTGGTTCCCGGTGACAGAGTGGGAGGCCGCCAAAGAATTCTACGGCGGCGTGCTGCGGCTGCCACTGACCAAGCTGAACGAGGCCGACGGCTGGGCGGCCTACGCCACCGGCGGGGTGCCGCTGTTCATCGTGCGGCGGCCCCGGCGCGCCGGCGGCGACGACACCAGCAGCCTGGGCGGCGCGATTGTAACCCTGGCCAGCGACGACCTGGAAGAACTGCGCGACCGAATCGAGGCGGCCGGCGGGCGCGTGGAGCATGCGCTCGAGCGCAGCGGCGACCTGTTGATCATGACGTTCTACGATCCCGACGGGCATCGGCTGGAGGCGTCGCAAATTTTGGAAAAGCCGGCGGAGTAAAGGCATAGCGACAGGGCGAGGGTGCGATTTGGTCAAACGAGACGAAGGCATAGGAGGCTATCCGATGAACAATCGCATCCCTGAGTATTTTCAACTGGAACGCTATGGCGTCACGGCGCGCGCGGTGGTGTTGGGCACGCTGCTGTGCGAGCCGGAGTTGATCCAGCCGCGCGTGATCGTCATGCCCTGGTGGCAGCCGGAGCTGTTCGCCGAGGCGGCCGACGCGCTGACCGAGATCGTGCCGGGCAAGGTCTACGAGTTGACCTACCAGGACCAGCGCTTCAGCCTGGTGCGCTCCGGCATCGGCGCGCCGCAGACCGGCGATGTGCTCCTAGCGCTGGGCTGCACCCCCTGCCAGACGGTCGTCTTCATTGGGTCGGTGGGTGGTCTAAAAAGTGGCGTGCAGATCGGCGACCTGGTGCTGGCCGACCAAGCCATCGCCGGCGACGGCTTCTCGCGCTACCTCGACGCCCAGGCCGTGCCGGCCGATTGCTTTCTGCAAACCGTCACGCCCGACCAGGCCGTCACCGACGCGCTCGGCCGCAACATGCGGGCGGCCTGCCACGACAAGTCGACCCCAGTGCATCACGGCGTCATTTTCTCCACCGACAGCATCCTGGCGCAGTTTGCGCGGCTGCCCTACATTACCGACGAGCTGCACTGCCTGGGCATCGAGATGGAGACCGCCGCCGTCTTCCGCGCCGCGCAACTGGTGGGCATCCGCGCCGGCGCGCTGCTCCAGGTATCGGACCTGCCGCTGGCAAATAAGAGCATCTACGCCGGCCGGACCGAGGCGGAGTTGAAGACGCGCCGCACCATCCGGCGGGAAGTGTTGTCGCGCGTGGTACTCACGACGCTGCTGAATTTTGGATAAGCACGGAAAAGTTGACAACAAAAAACGGGCCGAGATAGAGTGACTATCTCGGCCCGTTCGCAAAAAGTTTTCACCCCAGCAGCAGCCCTCCCCCGCCCGCTGGCCCTACCTTTTTCTTTTTCTCTTTCTTTGTTCTTTGCCTTTCTAAGTCGGCTCCGTAATCACCTCAACCACTAAGTCCGTCAACGACACAATCCCGATCAACTTGTGGTCTTCAATGACGGGCGCGTGGCCGATCTTGTGGTGGGCGAACAGGCGCGCCACCAGCTCGACCTTGAGCGACGGGTTGACCACGATCAGCGGCTTGGTCATCACCTCGTCCACGCGCACCTCGGCCGGGTCGAAGCCGAAGGCCAGCACCTTAGTGACGATGTCGGCGAAGGTGATCAGCCCGTAGGCGTCGTCGTCGTCTTCCTTCTCGACCACCAGGCTGCGCACGCCGTGGTGGCGCATCAGCGCGGCCGCGTCTTGCACCGAGTGCTCCGGCAAGATCGTGGCGACCTCGGTCTGCATGATATCTCGCGCTCGCAATTTGTAGTTGGCCATAGCATCCTCACCGAGGGCTTAGGCCGCCGAGTGCGTCAGGGTGAGCGATCCCACCAGGGTGTCGAGCGCGGCGGCGGCTTCAATCTGCCCTGTTTTAATCCCGGTATCGTAATCAAGCAAGCGGCGATAAATGCTGACCAAACGCTCCAGGCTGAAATTGCGGGCCTGGGCGCAAATCTTGCTGGTCGGGAACGAGTGCAGGTGCAGCGCGGCCGAGATCTCGCCCTCGCCCGCGCGGCCGTTGAGCAGCTCTTTGGCTTGCAGCATCAGCCGATACTGGCGCACGATCATGCTCAGCACATACAACGGCTCTTCGGTCGCCAGCAGCTTGTGCAACTCGCGCATGGCCTGCGGGCCGCGCTGCTGGCCGATGGCATCCACCAGATCAAAGATGCGGGCCTCGCCTCCCGCCGGCGTGAGCGTTTCCACGTCGTCCACTTCGACGGCGCGCTCGAAGGCCACGTAGGTCAGCAGCTTGGTGATCTCGTGGTCGAGCGCGCGCGGGTCGGGCTCCACCTCGGCCAGCGCCTCGGCCGCCTCGCGGCTGAACTCGCCGCCGGCCTTCTTGGCGCGGGCGCGAATCCACCTCACCAGGTCGGCGCCCTTGGCCAGATCGAAGTGCTTCACCAGCGCCCACTCGGCGCCGGCCACGGTCTTGAGGATGATGTTGCGGTCGGGCAGGTCGCGCTTCTCAACCATCACCAGCGCGGTGCTGGGCGGCAGTTGCGGCAGATATTCGGCCAGTCCGGCCATGGTTTCTTTGGCGCTGCTGCCGGCGCTGCGCGGCGCATCGGCCTCGGCCGTGTCGTCGTCAGAGTCGTCGGCGGCTTCGGTTCGGCTGAGCAAGCGGGTGAGCCAGCCCTCGATCAGCACCAGGCGGCGCGCGGTCAGGAACGGCAGCGTGTCGCAGGCGGCGCGGGCTTCGGTCAGCGTGATGGTGCGGCCGTCGAGGGCCAGGGTGTTGAGCGAGGCCAGCGCCGGGTCGCCCATCTGCGCTTGCAGTTTCTCCACCGCCTCAGCGCTGGCGAACTCGTCCAGGCCATAAAACAGGTAGAAGGTGGGCGGCATGGGCCGGTGGGGCTAACCGACCGTGGCGACGAAGTGGTGGACGACCGCGCCCTGGTCGCGGCGCTCGATGCGGTCGATCTGCATCCCGCGCATCTCGCCCGAGGTGGTCACCTGGCGCTGAAACTCCAGGCCCAGCGGCTGGGCGAAGATCAGCGCGCCGGTGGCGAGCAGGATGACGAACGGCATCCGGTCGCGGCGGGCGCCGGCGCTGTTGGCTCCCAGGAAACCCACGTAGGCGGCCAGCGCGGCGGCCACGCCAGCAGTGACGAAGTTGGTGCCGCAGTTGGGGTGGACGGCCAGGCTCACCTCGCCGCCCTTCATGCGGCGCAGCGCTTCCTCCGCCGCGTCGCTCAGCGCCTCGGTGGTCACCGCGCCGTACAGGTGAAAGCCGTTGGGCGTAGAGCGGCCGACCAGGCTGACGCCGCGCCAGCGCTGCGACAGGATGGTGATGGTGGCGTGCTCCAGGCCGTGGTTGCGGCGCGTGCGGTCAATGGGGCCAAGGTTGAGCACGGTTTGGCGCAGGGCGCTGAGTTGGCTGGACATCATACAGACACTCCGATCGACACGGATACGAGGCTCGCAGAGAATTATAGCAGGATCAAAGGGGGCAAAGTGGGGCTGCAAAGGGCGCTAGGATTCCGGGAGACGCGGGGGACGCAACGTGGGGACTAGCGGGACTGCGCTTCGTTGGGGGACGCGGGGGACTCAAACCAGGCGGTGCAAAGAAAACGCGGCGGGGCGGTCACGCCCACTGACCGCCTCGCCGCGTTCGGCCGTTGAACTTGTTCAATTAGCGCGCTACGGCCGCAGTTGCCAGGCTGGGCTGTGGGCCAGGCCCGGCAGATCGGCCGGCAACTGTAGGAACATGGGCGTGACGTGCGCCGGGTCGGCCAGCGCGGCGGTCACATCCACGACGGCGAGGCCGGTCGTGGCGCTCAGCAGCAGGTAGCGGCTGTCGGCCGACCACTGCGGCAGCGCCGTGCGGGTGAGGTTACACACCTCTTCCAGGCGCAGCGGGTTGCCGCCGGCCGTGGGCAGCAGGTAGGGGTTCCAGCAGCCGCCATTGGCATCATCCGACAGGTAGAGCAGGTACGCGCCGTCCGGCGACCAACTGAGACCCAGGATGCCGTTGGGCGAGGGAAAATCCAGCAGCACCACGGGCGCGGCGTCAGGCTCAGCCGGTGACACCGTTTCGATAGATGAGTGAAAGTCGGCGCCGATGTGGGCATCAAGCAGCGGCCCGACCCACGGCCCCTGGCGCAGATAGGCCAACCGGCGGCTGTCAGGCGACCAGGCGTAACCCAGGTAGATGTCATGCGGGCCATCCGGCGCGGCGGCGCTGGCCGTCAATTGCTGCACGGGCAACTCCACCGCCGGGTCGAGCATCGTCAGGTCAGCCGGCAGGGCCAGGGCGAAGAGTGCCGGCAAGCCGTTGGCATCGAGGCCAGCGTAGGCCAGCCACGCGCCATCGGGCGACCAGACCGCGCGGTCGGTCACGCGGCGGGCCAGGCGCGGGGCGTCCGCCGGAAAGTGGTTCACCCCGCTGCTGCGCCGGTCGAGCAGATACAACTCGCCGCCGGCCCACTCAGGGCCGCGCTCCAGGGGCATGGCCGTGACGGCCAGCCACGCGCCGTCGGGCGACCAGGCCAGGCTGTAATCCACAGCCGCTCCGGTTGGGCTAACGAGCATCGGCGTCACGGCCCACGTGTCAGCGTCGGCCAGGTACACTTCTGGGTGACCAGAGCGATCAGTCACAAAGGCCAGCCGCGTGCCGTCGGGCGACCAGGCCAAGCTGCGGGCGTGGTCAGGCGCGGCCGCGCGGTCGAGCAAGTAACGGCCGCCCGTGCCATCCGTGCGCATCACGTACACCCGGTCGTCGTTGTCACCGTCACGAGTTAGGAAAGCCACCCAGCGCCCGAGCAAGTCAGCCGAGAGGTTGGGCGTTGGCGGGGGAGTTGGGTACTCGGTCGGCTCCGCGGTGGACGCGGGCGGCGCCTGGGTGGCGACCACCAGCGCCGTCAGGGTGGCCGTCGCCTCAGGCGCTTGGCCGGGGCCGCCCAGGCCCAGACCTTGGCCGATCCACTCCACCGCCACGATCGCCAGCACCACCATCGCCATCATCGGCACGGCCGATAACCAGGCGGGCCACTGAGCCGGGCGTGTCTGGCCGGTGCGAGCGCGCACCCGCTCGGCGAACTCGCGGTCCGATAGCATGGGCTGCGCGGCGTCCCAGCGGACGTGCATAGCCTGCGTCAGTTGTGGCTCGACGGTGGGCAGATAAGCGGCGTAGGCGCGG
>JBBRZY010000237.1:0-7221 GCA_038252885.1 Anaerolineales bacterium
CGGCTCGATCACGCGCACGTTGGGTGCCGAGGCGGTCACCTGCTGCTGCCCCGGCTGCGGGGCCAGGCTCCACGTCACCGTCGCCAGGTTGTTACGCAGCGTGCCGGTTTGGTTCCCGGTGACATTGAGCGGCACGGCCGTATAGGTCAGGGTGAAGTGCTCCAGCAGCGGGTTGGTGCCAGCCGTGTTGGTCACCGTGCCGAAGGTAAAGGTGATGACCGAGCCGTTTGGCCCCACGCTGGGCACGACGGGCGTGAGGCCCTGGGTGATTGACACCGGATTACTGTTCTGGAAGCCGACCAGGTCGATGAACGCCAGGCCCGCGTCGAGTTGGTCCACCAGGGTCAGGCTTTCCACAATGCCTTCCGGGATACGGATGTCTACCTGGTAGGTGATGATCTCGCCAATCACCACCTGGTTGAGCAGGTTATTGGCGTGGATGATCTCGGTGCTGATCAGCTGTTTAGTGGGCAGCGGCCAGTTGTATAGCAAGGCGTTGTCGAGCACGCCCGGGGTGGTGTTGGTGATGTGGTTTGGCCCGCCTTCCACGCCGGCCAGGTGAGTGACGCGGGCTGTGTTGGTGAAGACTGTGGCCGGCAGCAGCGGGTCGGCCTCCAGATCGAAGGTGATCAGCGCCAGGTCGGTGCCGGTGGTGGTGATGGCCGTCAGCGCGCCCACGATCGGGGCCGGGTCTACAAACTCGAGACCGGTAGTCAAGAAGCCGGTAAACGCCAGCGGCGTGCCGGCACCGTTGGTCACGCACAGGTTCAGCCCGCTGGCCGGCACATGGAAGCTGATGGGCAGCGAGTCGGTAATGACGACGTCGAACGCGCCGCGCAGGCCGGTGCCGACGTTCTGCACCAGGATGCCGAACGTCACCCGGTCGTTCTGGTCGATGTTGTGCAGGTCGCTGTTGATCGGGTTGGTGATCAGCGCGGTAGAGGTGATGGCCCCGCTGAAGCGTGGGCAGCTTATGTTGCCGGGGGCCGTGAAGCTGCCGGCGCCCGGCGGGGCAATCACCGACGGCACAAAGAAGCTCTCGGGGTTGTTGGTCGCCACGATGCCCTTGGTCAGCCGGATGACCGGCTCGGTCAGCGTGATTTGCACGATGGCGTCGGCCAAGAAGTCGCCGGCGTTCGTGCTGCCTTCTCCGGCGTGGGCCTGGTTGGTCAGGAATAGCCGGTCGGCAAACGGCTCACTGGAGGCCGTCACGGTCAGCAGCAGGTCCACTGTGGTGGGAGTGTTGGCCGGGTCGTCAAAGTCGCCGTAGTCAAAATCGACGCTGTTGGCCAACGCGTCGGTGGTCATCACTGGCGCCAGGTTGGAGTACGCGTAGAACGTGTCGGCTGGCCCGAACTTGACCGTGCCGGCCGGCGGTACGGTCGCGTCGGCGGTGGGATCGAAGATGGTCAACTCGGTCGAGAAGAACACCGGCAGCGGCAGGTAGTCGGTGATCGAGAAGTCTTCAAAGTCGCTGATCGGCAGGTCGTACACCAACCGGTAGGTGAGGGTGTAAGCCGGCGCGATCTGCACGGCCGTGCACGGCTGCGGGTTGCACACCACGCCGTTGATGGCATAGATGGTTTTGTGCAGCTGCCCAAAGGCGATTTGCAGGCCGGAGCCGGTGTCGTCGGCCTCGGTGAAGCCGGTGGGGGTTTGGGCGTCGAACACGCCCAACACTGAGCCGTCAATCAACGCGGTGTTGGTCAGCACGTCGCCCTGATCTACGCTCGAGTCGCCCGACGGGTAGGTGTCGGTGAAGTCTTCCAGAATCTGCGCGCGGTAGGTGATGGTGCCGACCGTGGCGCCGTCGTTGTAGAGCGCGCAGTCGGGCGTGAGGTTGGGGTTGGTGCCGGTGGGGGGCACGCAGCCGCCGATCAGCCGGCCGTCGAAGCCCTGGCTGATCAGCTCGGCTGACACGCGGAAGTAGAGCCGCGTCTGGCCGTCGGTGCCGCCGCCCACGTCGTTGCCGATGTCGCTGGTGTCGTGCGTGTAGTTGGCCGGGCTGAAGGGCGTGGTCGGCAGCGTATAGGTGGTGGGGTTGCCGCTAAAGCTCAGGGTCGGCACAAAGCCGGTAACAAAGTGCTGCCCGTCCGACAGCGTGTCGGTGATGACCACGTTGTTGAAGTCGAAGAAGTCGGAGATTTGGAACTCGAGCGTGTACTCGATAATGTCGCCGGGCGAGTTGACCGCGTCGCTGAGGTTGGCGTTGCTCTTCTGGATGGCGATGGACTGGTCTTCCAGAATGTGCTCCGGCCCGGCTGGGTCGGCCACGGCGTTGTCCACGCCGCCTAAGTCGCGGGTATCAATCGGCTGCCAACTGCCCACCGCCAGCGCCTCGTTCAGCGAGAAGGCGTCGTCGCCGGTGTCGGCCGGCAGCACCGGGTCGCCGTTGCTGTCGTTGAGCGGGATATAGAAGGAGAACCACATCTCCACGTCGTCGTCGGCCGTGGAGCCGGTCACGGTGGCATAGCGCCGGCTAAGCGTGCCGCCCGGCGTCACCAGGCTGGGGGTGGTCCCCGGCGTCGTGACCACGCCGGCGTTGTGCACCAGCGTGTTGTCGAGCGACAGGTACTGCACGTTGTTTGAGAGCACATCCGTCACCAGCAGGCCCGTGATCGTCTGGCCGGCGGCGATGTCGACGATCACCTGATACTGGCGCGGGAAGTTTGGGCCGGTGGCGGTCTCATCCTCCGGGCCGATGTAGATCTTCCGCAGCGTTATCAGGGTCGGCGTGATGCTGGCTGAGGTCGAGCTGCCGATGATCACCGGGTCGCTGCCGGGGTTATCTAGCGGGTCGGCCCCGAACATATAGCCGCCGTTGGCCTGCACCACCAGCGGCACGCCCAGGTCGGCCCGGTTGCTCATCGCGGCGCTAATGGCCACCGTAGCCGGCGGTTGGTCGTTGGTGAACGAGCCAAACGGCAGTTGGATGACGGTCAGTTGCCAGTGGAAGGGATTGGGGCCGGTGTAACCGGCCATCTGCGCGGGGCAAGGGGTGCTGATGCCCGTCAGGGGGTGGTTGAAGTTCGTGCCGCTCGGGCAGTCGACGGTGAAGGTCGTCACCGGCGCGCCCAGGAAGGTGGCGGTCAGCAGGCTCAAACCGTCGTTGACACCGCTACTGGCCGTGCCGTCTACGCCGCTCAGCGGCAGGTACAAATCAATGTACGGCCCGTAGCCAGCGTCCGTCGGCGAGACATTGTCGAACGTCACCGTGAAGTTGACGTCCTCACCGATGAAGCCCTCGGCCGGCACGTCGAGCGATACACCGACCAGCGGCGCGTACAGCGGCCGGGCTTCGGCCACCTGCACGGCGGCGAGCGGCACGTTTAGCGCCAGCCCCCCTAACAGCATGGAGCTGATAGCAACCAGCGAGGCCAGCGCGCGACCGAGTGACTTAGCAAGAGACGGCATGCAATTCCTCCAGACAAACAGCAACGCCCAACCGGGCCGCTGTCGTATTGCTCTCGGCCGGGTGGGGTTGTCTATATGGTTCAGAATGTTTGATTTTAGTAAGGCCGGTTCTTGAAATTGCAAGCGGCCCGAGCGGCGACCTACTTACTCGGTCACAGAGACATAACGGAACTGCCCCAATCAATGGGGAAGACACGTCTGCCCCGATACTATACAATTAAAAACGCCCCCGTCAATCAGACGGAGGCGTTTTTATAACCTATTTCAAACCCGGCCGGTTACTGCTCCGACTGGTTGTAGGGCGTGTAGGCCGACAGCGGCGTGGTGCTGGGGGCCGGCAGCGGCATGGGGATGTTGGTCTTCTTCTGGCCGGCGTTGGGCGACGGGAACAGCCGCTCGAACTCGGCCGAGTCGACCGTCTCAACTTCCATCAGCCGGCGCGCGATGGCGTCGAGCTGCGAGCGGTATTCGATGAGCAAGTTGCGCGCCCGCACGTAGGCTTCGTTGACTATGCGCCGCACTTCGCCGTCAATTTCCTGCGCCACCGCGTCGGAGTAGTCGCGCTGCTCGGAGATTTCGCGGCCCAGGAACACCAGTTCTTCCTTTTGGCCGTAGACCATGGGCCCGAGCTTGGCGCTCATGCCCCAGCGCGTGACCATCGAGCGGGCTAGCTTGGTGACGCGCTCCAGGTCGTTCGAGGCGCCGGTGGTCACGTCGTTGAAGACGATCTCTTCGGCCGCCCGTCCGCCCAGCAGCCCGGCCAGGTCGGCTTCGAACTTGCGCTTGGCGTATACGTTGTGGTCCTCTTCCGGCAGCGACAGCGTGTAGCCGGCGGCCATGCCGCGCGCGATAATCGAGATCTTGTGCACCGGGTCGGCTTCGGCGATGCTGTGCATCACCACGGCGTGACCGGCCTCGTGGTAGGCGATGATGCGCTTCTCGTCGTCTGAGATCAGGCGGCTCTTGCGCTCTGGCCCGGCGATCACGCGCTCGATGGCTTCCTCGAACTCGCTCTGGCCGATGGCCTTCTTGTTGCGGCGGGCGGCCAGGATGGCGCCCTCGTTGACCAGGTTTTCCAGGTCGGCCCCCACCAACCCAGGGGTCGACTTCGCCAACACCGGCACATCGACGTCGGAGGCCAGCGGCTTGTCGCGCAGGTGCACCCGCAAGATTTGCTCGCGGCCCTTCATATCGGGCCGGTCGAGGATCACGCGCCGGTCGAAGCGGCCGGGGCGCATCAGGGCGGGGTCGAGGATGTCGGGGCGGTTGGTAGCGGCCACCACGATCACGTTCGTGTCGGTGTCAAAGCCGTCCATTTCCACCAGGATTTGGTTGAGGGTCTGCTCGCGCTCGTCGTGGCTGCCGCCCAGCCCGGCCCCGCGGTGGCGGCCGACGGCGTCAATTTCGTCCACGAAGACAATGCAGGGCGAGTGGCGCTTGGCCTGGTCGAACAGGTCGCGCACGCGGCTGGCGCCCACGCCCACAAACATCTCTACGAACTCTGAGCCGGAGATCGAGAAGAAGGGCACGCCGGCCTCGCCCGAAACGGCCTTGGCCAGCAGGGTCTTGCCGGTGCCCGGCGAGCCCACCAGCAGCACGCCCTTGGGGATGCGCGCGCCGAGCGAGATGAATTTCTCCGGCTCCTTCAGGAACTCGACGACTTCCTTGAGCTCTTCTTTGGCTTCGTCCACGCCGGCCACGTCTTCAAACGTCACGCTCGGCTGGTCGCCGGTGAACATGCGGGCGCGGCTCTTGCCGAACGACAGCGCCTGGTTGTTGGTGCCCTGCGCCTGGCGCAGCATGAAGTAGATCACACCGACCACCAGCAGGGCCGGCAGCATGTAGCCCAAGAAGGTCAAAATGCCGTTCAAGTCGGAGGGCTTCTTGATCTCAAAGGCCACCGTGCTGAGCTGCTCGGGCGTCACGCCCAGGGCCGCCAACTGGTCGGGGGCGGTGGTGATCGGCTCTTTGCGCGACTCGAACTCCTCCCCGGTCTTCAGGGTGATGTGGAGCGTGTTCTCGTCGAGCACAATCTCTTTGACCGTGCCCTGCTGGATCGAGCTAGCCAGTTCGGTCAACGACATCGTGTCGGTCGCCCCGGTCTGCGACCGGAACTGGAACAGCAGCACGATGATCGCCACGACGATTAAGACGTAGACGAAAATACTTCGCAAACGGGTAGAATTCACTGCGACCTCCCCGAAAATTGCCTACAAATAACTCAACTTACCCTTCGATTATACCATTCGCAAAATCAGTAGCAATACTACTTAACTGCCCACTTGGCTAGACTGTATGAGAATTTCATGACAAGCCGCCCGGTCTGGGCCGGCTGCGGCTGTTAGCGGCGCAGGTAGACCGAGATCACGTAGGTCCAAAAGGGGATGAGGCCGACCACGGATATGAAGGCCAGGAAGCCCAGCGTGATGGCCACCCAATCGAGCCCGTCTGGGTTGTAGCCGCCGAGCGCGGCCGCGTCGCCGGACCGCACTGTGGCGTCGGCGGCCACTTGGCCGCGCACCGGCTGGCGGTAGACGGTGGGGGCTTCGGCCAGCACCTCTGGGAGGGGCGGTTGGGGGAAGCTGCGCGGCAGGCCGCTGGGCGGCGTGTGGCCGGTGGGGAGCTGGGCGTTGGTCACGTCTAGCCCGCGCTCGCGATAAGAGATGAGGATGCGGCCGAGTTGGTCGGCGGTGCGGTAGCGCGCGGCCGGCTCTTTGGCCATCACTTTGTGGACGATGCGCTCGAGCGTCTCGGGCAGGGCGGGGTTGAAGAGCGTCAGGCGCGGCGGCTCGTCGCGCAGGTGCATCATGGCCAGCGCCTGCTGGGTGGAGGCCACGAACGGCAGCCGCCCGGCCAGCATTTCGTACAGCACCACGCCGATCGAGTAGACGTCGGAGGCGGGGGTGGGCACCTCGCCCGCGGCCTGTTCGGGCGAGTAATACTGCGGGCTGCCCCACACGATGTCGGTCGTCTCGCCGGGCTGCAAGGTCGCCAGCGCCCGCGCGATGCCGAAGTCGGTCACCTTCACACGGCCGTCGGGCGTCACCAGGATATTCTGCGGCTTGACGTCGCAGTGCACTAGCCCGGCCCGGTGGGCGTAGCCGATGCCGGCGCAGATTTGGATGATCAGGTCGAGCGCGCGCTCGACCTTGAAGGGCGAGCCGTCTTTAATGAGGGTCTTGAGGTCTTTGCCTTCGATGTATTCCATGACGATGTAGTTGCGGCCCCCGTCGCGGCCGAAGTCGTGGACCGTGACGATGTTGGGGTGGGCCAGGTTGGCGGCGGCGCGCGCCTCTTGCTGGAAGCGCGCCAGGAAGTCGGGGTCGCCGGTGAGCGGCTCGCGCAGGATCTTGACCGCCACCAGCCGGCCCAAAGCCAAATCTTGCGCTTTATACACCACCGCCATGCCGCCAGCCCCAATGGGGCTAAGCAGCCGGTAGCGCTTGTTTAGCAAGTATTGCTGCGAAGGCTGGGGTTGAGGTTGGGCTGGTTCTGCGCTCACGGCCAAGATTGTAAGAGAAGTAAGGGAAAAAGGGAAGCTAGAGGTCGGTAGTCGGAGGTCAGAGGTCGGAAGGCAGTTGGCCGCAACCGGCCCCGCCTGGCGGTTAAAACGGCGGCTACGTCACACGAAGTGATGACCGGCGCGGACGGGGAGCGCTGCGTAGGGTTGATTTATGTGTCGCGCTGCTGTCAATGCTGACAATGCCGTCAGGCGGGTGGTGTGCTGATTTATGTGTCGCGCTGCTGTCAATGCTGTCTTTGCTGTCAGGCTTGGGCTGAGCACCTGGCTGGGTCGGCCGTCCATTC
>JBBRZY010000238.1:0-7216 GCA_038252885.1 Anaerolineales bacterium
GCACACAATAACGCGGGCCACACGCGTGTGGCCCGCTTTTGATTTGTAGCAAGCTCTAGTCGTGCGGTCCGCAACAAGCGGTATGAGTGGTCAGTCCCTCCGCCCAGTCAATCCGAAGCCCCGCTCGCGGCCCAGTGGCCACAGCGCAAGATTGTACGGAGCGCCGGGAACAATGTCCTCCTGCGCTTAAGACGACAAAGCGGGCCACAGAGGTGGCCCGCTTTTGATGGGAAGAATTGGTCGGTCGGGCCAGCCCAGCGCTAGTAGTCTTCGTCCTCGTCTTCCCAGACGTCTTCGTCTTCATCCTCGTCGTAGTCGTCGCCGTCTTCGTCAGTTTCCTCTTCGAAGTCTTCTTCTTCCCACTCTTCGGTGGTCTTGTCTTCGGCTTCATCTACCCGCGTGTAGGTCAGGCAGCCGTTTTCCGGCTCTAATTCGATGGCCGCTGCGCCGCAGTACCCATCTTCTAAGAATACACAGTCTTCATAGTGGCAGCGAATGCGGGGCATAGGCGCCTCCTCTTTCCCGGGGATGTGGTGGTAGTTTGCACATCTTCATTCTGGAGTTTCGGCCGCGAGCGCATGCCGCAGCCGTCCGATGGCCAGAAGTAAGATGCCCGTAATTAAAATGGCTGAGATCACACAGTAAGGACAAACTGCGTGCAAGACGAACAATTCGACGTAGGTAAGATAAGCTGAGTATAGGGTTCCTGTCAATGCCAAGCCAAAAACGGCCAGAGGCGCGTAGGCGCGCAGCCCCGCCGACCGGTGCTCCAGTACTAACAGCCCGGCGATCAGCCCGAAAGCCGCCAGGCCAAACAGCGCAATCGGCACCCCCCCGACCTGAGAATAGGCCGAATTGTTTACGCTCTCGCAGTCGCCCACCCCCGCGCACATAGCTGGCGCGTGAGCGAATTTGATGTACGTCAGGTAAGCTGAGTCGAGCGCGCCCAGCAGCGCCAGGCCTACGCCAACCCAGCGGGCCCGGTCAGCGGCGAAGGCCGCCGCCAGCCCACCCGCGGCTGGGCTAGGCGTCTTCATCGGGCGCGGTCTCGCCGCCGTCTAGCAGCCAAACGGTGAAGCGCGCGCCGGCTGGGGCTTCAGTGACACCCTCGGGCAAGATCAGCAGGCCGTTGGCTCGCGCCAGGGACGAGAGCACAGCCGACCCCTGGTCGCCGGCCGGGCGAGCCACATACCCGTCGCCCCGGCGGCTGACGATCACGCGCGCATAAGTCTCGCGCCCGTCAGTCTGCATCGGCTCCAGCAGGGCCGCTGAGATCGCCAGCTTATCCCAACGCCGCCGTCCGGCCAGCTTGAGCAACGCCGGCCGCACGAAGACCTCGAACGTCATCAGCGCTGACACCGGGTTGCCGGGCAACCCAAAGAACGGAACCCCATGGGCTTGCCCGAAGGCCAGCGGCTTGCCGGGCCGCATCTTCACCCGCCAAAAGTGCAGCCCCCCGTCGACCTCGATAGCGGCCTTGACCACATCGTACGCGCCCACCGACACCCCGGCGCTCGAGAGGATCAGATCGGCCCCCTGCCCTTTGGCGGAGGCCAGCGTGGCGCGCACCGCCGCCATCTGGTCGCCCACAATACCCAGGCGCAGCGTGCGCGCCCCATACTGCTCGACGGCCGTGGCGATGATGTAGCTGTTGCTGTCGTGAATCTGGCCGGGCGTCAGATTAGCCTCGACCGGCCGCAGCTCGTCGCCCGTGGAAAAGATGGCTACCAGCGGCTGCCGGTAGACCCGCACGCGGCCAAAGCCCAGCGCCGCCAACAGCCCAATGGTCGAAGCACCCAGCACCGTGCCGGCCGCCAACACGGTCTGCCCCGCGCGCAAGTCTTGACCCACCGGCCGCACATAGGCGTCGCGGGCCGGCGCGCGGTTGATGGTCACGGCCGCGGGCGGCGGCTCACCGGCCCGCTCGCGGCGGTCGTCGGTGTCTTCCACCGGCACAATCGCGTCGGCTCCGGGCGGCACGGGCGCGCCCGTCATAATCCGCGCCGCCGTGCCGGCCACCAATGGGGCGGGAATGCCCCCGCCCGCCGGAATGTCGGCGCTGACCGGCAAACGGGCGCCCGCCAGCGCCTCGACCCAGCGCACCGCGTAGCCATCCATGCTGCTATTGGCAAACGGCGGCAGGTCGTGCGGGGCGGTCAGGTCGGCGGCCAGCACGCGGCGGGCGCAGTCGGCCAGAGCAATCTCTTCGGCCTCCAAGGGGGCGAAATGCTCCAAGATGCGGGCGCGGGCCTCGCTGACGCTCAACATTGGCTGTTCGTTACTCATGGGCTGACCTAGTGGGAGGCGGCTGGGGACGATCGCGGCGAAATTATATCATGCGGTTCGGCTGGGCCGCCGGCGCTATCGTGGATGGCTTGGACCAGGGCAAGTGTATTGATTTATCTGTCCAAATGCTGTCACTGCTGACGTTGCTGACACGGACTGGGTGTGTTCGTTTTTTCGTCTCACTGCTGACATTGCTGTCGCTGCTGTCAAGAGCTGGATGTGTTCGTTTTCCGTCCAGTTGCTGACATTGCTGTCGCTGCTGTCAGGGCGAGTGGGCGCAGCCGGCGCAGCGGCCGGCAGGCATTGACCGGCAGGCGAGGTCGGGGCCAGGCGCGCGTGCTCATACTCGAGCGCAGGCGGCATCGAGAACACAATTGAGGTCAAGTACGGTAATGTTTCCATATCGATTAGGCTATAGACCAAATGTTCTGATGTCAAGAGGGAGTTTTCAGTGGTCGGAGGTCGGAAGGGTTTTCGTTGGCGTGTACGAAGAAGGGTGGGAAGGCTAGGGCGCTACCAAACCCAGATTATGAGTAGCGTGTAGGTAGCCACGGCGATACTGGCGCCTCCGGGTCGAATATGACCGTTCAAGCTCTAGTGTTGCGCGAATCACTCGAAAGTCGGTCCCGACCGCACGCGTCAGCCGGCCCGCCAGCGGCGCGCTTCGATGACGTTGGGGAGCTGCTCAATGCGGGCCAGCACCCGCGCCAGCACCTCGGTGTCGGCGATCTCCATGGTCACCTCGAAGGTGGCCAGGCTGTTCTTGGTGGCGACGCTGATGGCGGTCATGTTGATGTGCTCTTCGGCCACCAGTGTCGATACGTCTTTCATCAGGCCGTCGCGGTCGTAGGCCATGATGCGCACGGCCACCGGGTAGGTCTGTTGGGCCTGGCCCCACGAGACCTTGATAATGCGCTCCGGCTCTTTTTGATAGAGCACGTTCGGGCAGTCTTGCCGGTGAATGGTCGCCCCGCGCCCGCGCGTGATGTAACCGACGATCTGGTCGCCGGGCACGGGCTTGCAGCAGCGCGCCAGGTTGGTCAACAGCCCAGACGTGCCGAGAATCGAAATCTCGTCCGACCGGACGATGCCGCGCGGGTCAACGGTTGGCAGCACCTGTTCGTGCACCGCCGCCACGCGCTCTTCTTCCATGAGCCGCGCCGCGATCTGCCGGCCGTGGATGTCGCCCGCGCCGAGCGCGAACAGCAGGTCTTCAGCCTTGGCGTAGTCGAAGGTGCGCGCCAGCGTATCGAAGCTGTTGGTTTCGATGCCCAGCCGCTTGAGCTCCTTTTCCAGCAGTTCGCGCCCCTGGGTGATGAGCTGCTCGCGGTCCTGCCGCCGGAAGTACTGGCGGATCTTTTGCAGGGCGCGGTGGGTGCGCACCAGCCCCAAGTCGGGGTTCAGCCAGTCGCGCGACGGGCCGCCGCGCTTGGCCGTGAGGATAGTGACCTGCTCGCCGGTCTTGAGTACATAGTCCAGGCCGACCAGCTTGTCGTTCACCTTGGCCCCCCGGCAACGGTCGCCGACCGAGGTGTGCACCTGGTAGGCAAAGTCAATCGGCGTCGCCCCGGCCGGCAAGTCCATAATGTCGCCGTGCGGCGTGAAGATATAGACGCGCTCCTCGAACACATCGCTCTTGAGCGCGTCCACAAACTCGCCGGCGTCGGCCACGTCTTGCCGCCACTCCATCAGCGAGCGCAGCCACTTAATGCGGCGCTCGTAGGCCTCGTCGCGCTTGGCGTTTTCTTTGTAGCGCCAGTGCGCGGCGACGCCGTACTCGGCGTTGGTGTGCATCTCCGGCGTGCGGATTTGCACCTCCAGCGTCTTGCCGTCGTCATAGCGCACGGCGGTGTGCAGCGACTGATAGAAGTTGTCTTTGGGTGTGGCGATGTAGTCGTCGAACTGGCCGGGGATCGGCCGCCACAGGTTGTGAATGACGCCCAGCACGTAATAGCAGGTGGGGTTGTCTTTGACGATGATGCGCACGGCGCGCACGTCATAGACCTGGTCGAAGCCGACCTCTTTACGCTCCATCTTCTTGTAGATCGAATAGATGTGCTTGGGCCGGCCGGAAATGTCGGCCTCGATGTTGGCCGCCGACAGCGATTGGCGCACCTGCCCGACGATGGCCGCCATAGTGCGCTCGCGGTCGGCCTGGTGCTCGGCGATCTGCCCGGCGATCTCGCGGAAGCGCTCTGGGTTGGTGTAGCGGAAGCTCAGGTCTTCGAGCTCCGACTTGACCGACCAGATGCCCAGCCGGTTGGCCAGCGGCGCGAAGATTTCGAGCGTCTCGCGCGCGATGCGGGCCTGCTTTTCGGGCTTCACGTGCATGAGCGTGCGCATGTTGTGCAGCCGGTCGGCCAGCTTAATGAGCACCACGCGCACGTCATCGCTCATGGCCATGAAGGTCTTGCGCAGGCTCTCGGTGTGCCGGTCGATGGGGGTGTTGCCCTCTTTAGAGACGCGCGGCAACTGGGCCAGCTTGGTCACGCCATCCACCAGGGTGGCCACTTCCGGCCCAAAGTTCTTGCGCACGTCTTCGAGGGTGTAGGCCGTGTCTTCGACCGTATCGTGCAGCAGCCCGGCCACGATGACGGCGGTGGGCAGGTGCTGCTCGGCCAGAATGTAGGCCACGTTCAGACAGTGCTGCACGTAAGGCTCACCCGAGGCGCGCTCTTGCCCGCTGTGGGCCAGGTCGGCCGCCTCGTAGGCTCTTTGGATTAGCGCCTTGTCGGCCGGCAGCAGACCGGGCGGCAGCGCGTTCAACAGTGTTTCGAGTTTCACGGTCTTTTGATTGTAATAGCCGCCGGGATGGACGTAAAGGGCGGCGGAAGTGAGCGGAGGTTAGAAAGGCGAGGTCGGAATGGAGGTTAGCGGGAATTGGGCACTCGGGGGATATGGGCAGGAAGATGGCGGGCATTGGCGATAGAATTATTGGTGCTTCAGCCCGCTCCAGCGGCGCTGGGCTGCCAGGCTGCCCTCCTGGCTAATTTATCTATCCCCTGCCGGCCCGGTCCGAAGTGCGGCGGCGGTCGTGTTGTGGCTTTGGGCGCCAGCGGTTTCGTCTCCACCAACTCCGCCGGCCCGCCACGAGATAACCGTCGTTGTCCGACCTGGCCCCACCCTTAGTGGAGGTTCCCATGCTTTTGCGACGATTCCGCCCCCTGGCCATGCTGACCCTGGCCGCCTTGCTATCCGCCTGCGGCTTTCAATTGACGACCGACCTGGGACCTTCTGGGTCGGGCACGTTCACGGGCGAGGTCGAATTCTCGGCCGACGACCAGGCGGCGCTGGCCGACGGCGGCAGCACGCCCCAAGCGTTCTGCGAGGACTTTCAGGCGCGCGGTCTGCTGCCAGCCGCCTACCCCCTCACCTACGAACAGCGCGATGATGCGATTCAGTGTATCGTTAAGGTGCCCTTCAAGAACCTGGACGAGCTGCGCGCCGCCTATGCGCAGTTGGACGGCGTTACGGTGAATCAGCTTGACCTGAGCGACGATCGCCTAACCTACGACCTGACCATCAACGTGGCCAGCGCCGACGCCAGCGCGCCGATTGGCCAGGCCGGGCAGTTAAACTGGGTGCTGCAACCGCCCGGCACGGTGACCGTGCACAACGACAATAACGACGTAAACGACGCCTTGACCTGGAACATTCCGTTAGACCAGCCGACCAATGTGCACGCCGTCGCCACGATCAGCCTGGCCGACCGGCTGGGCGGGCTGGGCGGCTGGATCATCGGCCTGGTGTGCGTCGTTACCATCGCCATCGCCGGCGTCGCGGGCTTCGTGCTGCTGCGCCGCCGGCGCCCGTCGAGCGCCTAACCCTTACTCAAGGAGTCCGCTATGTCCCTGCGCCGATTGCGTCCGCTGACCCTGCTCTTCGGCCTGCTGCTGGCCGCCTGCACCTTTCAGGTGAACACCACCATCACGCCCAGCGGCGCGGGCGAACTGCGCAGTGAGATCGGCTTTACCAAGACCGATAAGGACATGCTCAAGACGCTCGACACTTCGCCCGAGAAGTTCTGCGACGACGCGCAGGGCAAGGGCGACCTGCCGGCTGGCAGCCCGGTGACACTGCAAGAGCGTGGCGACGAGACCTGGTGCGTGGTGACCGTGCCCTTCAAGGACCTGGCCGAGCTGCGCACCACCTATGAGCCGATGGAAGGCCTGACGATCAACGAGCTGGCGTTGACGCCCACCAGCTTCACCTATGACGTGGACATCGCCTTCACGGGCGACCAGGGCAGCTCGGGCCTGGGGGCCGATCAGGCCGTGTTCCGCTGGCAGGTGACCGCCCCCGGCACGATCACTGAGAACAACGCCGACGAGGTGGATGGCAACACGCTGACCTGGAACCTGGACATCGGCGAGAGCGTCAACGCGCGCGTGGTCAGCACCATCAGCCCGGTGGAGGCGCTCGTCGGCAGCAGCGGGTTGCCCGGCTGGGTGATCCCGGCGGTGGTGGGGCTGTGCTGCTGCCTGCTTTTGCTGGTGGCGGTGGTGGTGGTCGTGGTGGTGGTCGTGCGCCGCCGGCAGGCCGCGGCCGAAACGCCGCCCGCCGCGATGTAACATGCCTTTCAGGGGGAAGCTCGATCAGGATCGAGGGGCGCACATGTGCCCCTCGATCCTTTTTAATTTGCTGGCGGGCGTGATATTGGCCGCCTGCGCCGTGCGCCCCACCCCGCCCTCCGCTACGTTCGCGCCAACGACTTCACCCCTCACGACCGTTGCTCCAGCGACGGCCACAACACGGCCAACGCCGACGAGCAGGCCAAGCCGCACGCCCGAATCCACCGCCACTCCTATGGCCACACCGACCGCGACGACCACTCCGGTGATCATCCACAGCAGCAGCCAAATTACCTTTGTGGTCTGGCGGGGCAATAAGAACGACCTTTACCTCATGGGGGCCGATGGCGGTGATGTTA
>JBBRZY010000239.1:0-7174 GCA_038252885.1 Anaerolineales bacterium
GGCCACGGCCCACAGGTGGTCGGTGCTGCCGGGCGCGGCGGTGTAATCGCAGCCGAGCGGCTCTTCCAGCAGGTGCTGCAAGACAAACCCGGCGTCGAGCAGGCCGTTGACCAGCGTGCTGAGCGTGTGTTTGTACTCGCGCGGGCCGTCGATGGGCTGGGCCGGCAGGTCGCCGCGAAAGACCCAATCCTCGTTGACATAGGTCAGCGTCTCGCCGTCGCGATACTGGCGCGTCAGCGGGTAGCCGGTGCCGTCCCAATCTGCGCCGACCAGGCCGGCCACGAACGGGTTGGCGCAGTTGAAGAAGTACAGCCCGCCGGGGCGGATGACGCGCGCCACGCCGTTGAAGACCGCGCGCGCGTCCGGCACGAAGTTGAGCGAGTACGGGTTACAAACAATGTCGAAACTGGCATCCGCAAAGCGCGCGAGGTCGCGCATGTCGCCGGCCTCGGTGGTGACCGCGTAGCCGTAGTGCGCGGCGGCCTGCTGGTCGCGCTCAAGCTGCGCGGGGGAGAGATCCATGACGGTGACACGCGCGCCCAGCAGCGCGAAGGCCGCCGACTGCTGCCCGCCGCCGCCCGCCAGGCACAGCACGTCTTGGCCGGCCACGTCGCCCACCTGGCCATGTGGGTCCACCCGTTCGCGGGCGTCGGCCGGCGTCAGGTCGAGGTAGGGGCGGGTAAACACCGCTTGCGCCGCCACCATCTTCTGCCAGCGCTCGTAGTTGTAACGCGCGACTTCGTCCATTCAGTTAGCCCCCGTTCCCCACGCGCCGGCCTCGATCTGCGCCTGCACAAACCGCATCGGCTGCCACACGCCATCTTGCATATTCGACAGCAATATCGCATTGACGCCCGCCGCTGGGAAGTGGCGCATGAAGGCGCTGGCCCCGGCGTTGATGCCTTCCTTAGCGTAGTCAACGACCTGCCCGGCCGCGTCGAGCATGAACCACAGGCCGTAGCCGTAAAACTCACGGAGGCCGTCGGGCAGTGTGGCGTGCAGCACCTGCGGCGTCAGCAGCGCGGCCGACAACTGGGGCGACAGCAGCGCCCCACCCTGGATCGCCCGCAACAAGCGGTCGAGGTCGCCGGCGGTCACATGCGCGCCGCCGTCGGGCGAGCCGATGGGCGGGTACGAATAGATGTTGCGCTGCCAGCCGGTCAGTGCGCCGGCCGCGTCGCGCAGCGGGTCGGCGCCCTCGGCCACGTTTGGTTCTACCTGATCCATGCGGAAGAAGCCGGAGGCGGCCATGCCGGCCGGGGCGAAGACGTGGCGGCGCACATAGTCGCGGTAGCTCAGGCCGCTGGCCTGCTCGATCATCAGCCCCAGCAGCACATAGCCCACGTTGCAGTAGCGGCAGCCCTGCCCCGGCGCAAAGTTGGCCGGCTTATGCTGAAACTGCGGCAAGAAGTCGGCGGTGGTGGCAATGGAGTAGTTGGGCTTGGTCACGAACAGCGCGGCGTAGTCTTCGCCCGCCTCTTCGTCGGCGTCGTCGCCCAGGCCGGCGGTGTGTGTCAGCAAGTGATAGACGTTGGCCTCCGGGCTGAGGCTCGTGCCGGTGAGGTTCAGGTACTCCACCGCGCGGGTGTCGAACGAGAGTTGGCCCTGGTCGATCAGTTGCAGCGCCGCCACGGCCGTGAGCACCTTCGTGACCGAGGCGCAGTCGAAGCGCGTAGCGAGGTTGTTCTTCACCTGCCAGGCGCGGCTGGCGTCGCCATAGGCCTCCGCAAACAAAGTTTGCCCGCCGCGCGTCAGCAGCACCACGCCCGCAAACGCGTCTTGCGCAGTGAGGTCGGTCAGGTAGGCGTGCAGGACGTCAGCGGCGGCAGTGGGCATAGCGCAGGGGGTCGGCTACCGGCTAGCCTTACAACTGCCGCAACGCCTGAGCCAGGTCAGCGATCAGGTCGTCCTTGTGCTCCAGCCCGACGGAGATGCGGATCAGCCCGGCGTCCACTTCCAACGGCGAGCCCTGGGTCGAGCCGTGCGTCATGGCGGCCGGCACTTCGATCAGCGACTCGACGCCGCCCAGCGACTCGGCCAGCGCGAACAGCCGCGTGCGCGTCACCAGCTCGTGCGCCGCGCCGCCGTTGAGGTAGAACGAGATCATGCCGCCGCCGCTGCGCATTTGACGGCGGGCCACGGCGTACTGCGGGTGGCTGTCCAGGCCGGGGTAGATTACCTCGCGCACCTGCGGATGGTCCGACAGGAACTGGGCCACGGCCAGCGCGTTCTCGGCGTGCCGGTCCATGCGCACCGCCAGCGTCTTGAGGCCGCGCAGCACCAAGAAGCAGTCCATCGGGCCAGGGATGGCGCCGGCCGCGTTTTGCAAAAACTTCAGCCGCTCATACAGCGCGCCGTCGTTGGTCAGCACCGCGCCGCCGACCACGTCCGAGTGGCCGCCCAGGTATTTAGTGGTTGAGTGGACGACCACATCGCAGCCCAGCGTCAGCGGCTGCTGCAAGTAAGGCGTGGCGAAAGTGTTATCGACCACCACGCGCAGGGCCGGGTTGGCGGCGTGGGCGGCCCGCGCCACCGCCCGCAAGTCGGCCACCTTCAGGCGCGGGTTGGTCGGCGTCTCGAGCCACAGCCAGCGCGTAGTGGGGCGCAGCGCGGCCTGCACGGCGGCCAGGTCGGTCATCTCGACAAAGCTGAAGTCGATGCCGTATTTGCGGTACTGCTTGTCGAACAGCCGGAAGGTGCCGCCGTAGACGTCGTTGCCGGCCAGCACGTGGTCGCCGGGGTCGAGCAGCTTCAGCAGCGTATCAATCGCCGCCATGCCGGAGGCGAAGGCCAGCCCGTGCTCGGCGGCTTCGAGCGCGGCCAGGCAGCCTTCGAGCGCGGTGCGGGTGGGGTTGCCGGTGCGGGCGTAGTCATAGCCCTGGTGCTGGCCGACGCCCTGCTGCACATAGGTGGAGGTCTGGTAGATGGGCGTCATCACTGCGCCGGTGGCCGGGTCGGGCGCCTGGCCGGCGTGGATGGCGAGCGTTTCGAGGTGGTCGGGTGGGTGGTGCGGGTTCGGCGCGCTCATGCGCCGCCTCATTCCGAGCCGAGCGCCGCGACCGTCGTGTCGTAGACCGGGAAGAGCGCGTCCAGGCCGGCCAGATCGAGCACTTCGCGCACGCGTTCAGAAGGCTGGGCGATAACCAGCCGGCCGCCGCGCGGCTTGAGCGCCTTTTGGGTCGAGATCAGCACGCGCGCGCCGGCGCTGCTCAGGTAGTCGGTGCCGTCCATTTCGAGCACCAGGTGCACATGGCCATCGGCGATGTACTCTTTGAGCTTGGTTTCCAGCTCGGCGTAGGTGCTGGCATCAATGCGCCCGGTGACGCGGACGACGTTGGCGCGCTTGTAGTCGCGAGTGGTGATTTCCATGCTGCTTCTCCTGTGAAACGGGCCGACGGCACGGCGTCATTATATAACGTGACGCGGGCGGGAGGAATTGCAGTTGGCCAGAGGGGAGCATTTCAGTTTGGGGGCCAAGTTGGAAAAAGACTGGTCGCCGACAACGGCGAGACTGGTTCTCACCGCAATGGGTGGCTGTGAGACTGCGTATCTGACCGAAGGAAATTTTTACCAGGGGAGGGTGGGCATGCCCACCCTCCCCTGGTAAAAATTTCCTTCGGTCAGATACGCAGTCTCACAGCCACCCATTGCGGTGAGAACCAGTCTCGCCGTTGTCGGCGACCAGTCTTTTTCCAACTTGGCCCCCAAACTGAAATGCTCCCCTCTGGCCAACTGCAATTCCTCCCGCCCGCGTCACGTTATATAATGACGCCGTGCCGTCGGCCCGTTTCACAGGAGAAGCAGCATGGAAATCACCACTCGCGACTACAAGCGCGCCAACGTCGTCCGCGTCACCGGGCGCATTGATGCCAGCACCTACGCCGAGCTGGAAACCAAGCTCAAAGAGTACATCGCCGATGGCCATGTGCACCTGGTGCTCGAAATGGACGGCACCGACTACCTGAGCAGCGCCGGCGCGCGCGTGCTGATCTCGACCCAAAAGGCGCTCAAGCCGCGCGGCGGCCGGCTGGTTATCGCCCAGCCTTCTGAACGCGTGCGCGAAGTGCTCGATCTGGCCGGCCTGGACGCGCTCTTCCCGGTCTACGACACGACGGTCGCGGCGCTCGGCTCGGAATGAGGCGGCGCATGAGCGCGCCGAACCCGCACCACCCACCCGACCACCTCGAAACGCTCGCCATCCACGCCGGCCAGGCGCCCGACCCGGCCACCGGCGCAGTGATGACGCCCATCTACCAGACCTCCACCTATGTGCAGCAGGGCGTCGGCCAGCACCAGGGCTATGACTACGCCCGCACCGGCAACCCCACCCGCACCGCGCTCGAAGGCTGCCTGGCCGCGCTCGAAGCCGCCGAGCACGGGCTGGCCTTCGCCTCCGGCATGGCGGCGATTGATACGCTGCTGAAGCTGCTCGACCCCGGCGACCACGTGCTGGCCGGCAACGACGTCTACGGCGGCACCTTCCGGCTGTTCGACAAGCAGTACCGCAAATACGGCATCGACTTCAGCTTTGTCGAGATGACCGACCTGGCCGCCGTGCAGGCCGCGCTGCGCCCCACTACGCGCTGGCTGTGGCTCGAGACGCCGACCAACCCGCGCCTGAAGGTGGCCGACTTGCGGGCGGTGGCGCGGGCCGCCCACGCCGCCAACCCGGCCCTGCGCGTGGTGGTCGATAACACTTTCGCCACGCCTTACTTGCAGCAGCCGCTGACGCTGGGCTGCGATGTGGTCGTCCACTCAACCACTAAATACCTGGGCGGCCACTCGGACGTGGTCGGCGGCGCGGTGCTGACCAACGACGGCGCGCTGTATGAGCGGCTGAAGTTTTTGCAAAACGCGGCCGGCGCCATCCCTGGCCCGATGGACTGCTTCTTGGTGCTGCGCGGCCTCAAGACGCTGGCGGTGCGCATGGACCGGCACGCCGAGAACGCGCTGGCCGTGGCCCAGTTCCTGTCGGACCATCCGCAGGTGCGCGAGGTAATCTACCCCGGCCTGGACAGCCACCCGCAGTACGCCGTGGCCCGCCGTCAAATGCGCAGCGGCGGCGGCATGATCTCGTTCTACCTCAACGGCGGCGCGGCGCACGAGCTGGTGACGCGCACGCGGCTGTTCGCGCTGGCCGAGTCGCTGGGCGGCGTCGAGTCGCTGATCGAAGTGCCGGCCGCCATGACGCACGGCTCGACCCAGGGCTCGCCGTTGGAAGTGGACGCCGGGCTGATCCGCATCTCCGTCGGGCTGGAGCACAAGGACGACCTGATCGCTGACCTGGCTCAGGCGTTGCGGCAGTTGTAAGGCTAGCCGGTAGCCGACCCCCTGCGCTATGCCCACTGCCGCCGCTGACGTCCTGCACGCCTACCTGACCGACCTCACTGCGCAAGACGCGTTTGCGGGCGTGGTGCTGCTGACGCGCGGCGGGCAAACTTTGTTTGCGGAGGCCTATGGCGACGCCAGCCGCGCCTGGCAGGTGAAGAACAACCTCGCTACGCGCTTCGACTGCGCCTCGGTCACGAAGGTGCTCACGGCCGTGGCGGCGCTGCAACTGATCGACCAGGGCCAACTCTCGTTCGACACCCGCGCGGTGGAGTACCTGAACCTCACCGGCACGAGCCTCAGCCCGGAGGCCAACGTCTATCACTTGCTGACACACACCGCCGGCCTGGGCGACGACGCCGACGAAGAGGCGGGCGAAGACTACGCCGCGCTGTTCGTGACCAAGCCCAACTACTCCATTGCCACCACCGCCGACTTCTTGCCGCAGTTTCAGCATAAGCCGGCCAACTTTGCGCCGGGGCAGGGCTGCCGCTACTGCAACGTGGGCTATGTGCTGCTGGGGCTGATGATCGAGCAGGCCAGCGGCCTGAGCTACCGCGACTATGTGCGCCGCCACGTCTTCGCCCCGGCCGGCATGGCCGCCTCCGGCTTCTTCCGCATGGATCAGGTAGAACCAAACGTGGCCGAGGGCGCCGACCCGCTGCGCGACGCGGCCGGCGCACTGACCGGCTGGCAGCGCAACATCTATTCGTACCCGCCCATCGGCTCGCCCGACGGCGGCGCGCATGTGACCGCCGGCGACCTCGACCGCTTGTTGCGGGCGATCCAGGGTGGGGCGCTGCTGTCGCCCCAGTTGTCGGCCGCGCTGCTGACGCCGCAGGTGCTGCACGCCACACTGCCCGACGGCCTCCGTGAGTTTTACGGCTACGGCCTGTGGTTCATGCTCGACGCGGCCGGGCAGGTCGTTGACTACGCTAAGGAAGGCATCAACGCCGGGGCCAGCGCCTTCATGCGCCACTTCCCAGCGGCGGGCGTCAATGCGATATTGCTGTCGAATATGCAAGATGGCGTGTGGCAGCCGATGCGGTTTGTGCAGGCGCAGATCGAGGCCGGCGCGTGGGGAACGGGGGCTAACTGAATGGACGAAGTCGCGCGTTACAACTACGAGCGCTGGCAGAAGATGGTGGCGGCGCAAGCGGTGTTTACCCGCCCCTACCTCGACCTGACGCCGGCCGACGCCCGCGAACGGGTGGACCCACATGGCCAGGTGGGCGACGTGGCCGGCCAAGACGTGCTGTGCCTGGCGGGCGGCGGCGGGCAGCAGTCGGCGGCCTTCGCGCTGCTGGGCGCGCGTGTCACCGTCATGGATCTCTCCCCCGCGCAGCTTGAGCGCGACCAGCAGGCCGCCGCGCACTACGGCTACGCGGTCACCACCGAGGCCGGCGACATGCGCGACCTCGCGCGCTTTGCGGATGCCAGTTTCGACATTGTTTGTAACCCGTACTCGCTCAACTTCGTGCCGGACGCGCGCGCGGTCTTCAACGGCGTGGCGCGCGTCATCCGCCCCGGCGGGCTGTACTTCTTCAACTGCGCCAACCCGTTCGTGGCCGGCCTGGTCGGCGCAGATTGGGACGGCACCGGCTACCCGCTGACGCGCCAGTATCGCGACGGCGAGACGCTGACCTATGTCAACGAGGATTGGGTCTTTCGCGGCGACCTGCCGGCCCAGCCCATCGACGGCCCGCGCGAGTACAAACACACGCTCAGCACGCTGGTCAACGGCCTGCTCGACGCCGGGTTTGTCTTGCAGCACCTGCTGGAAGAGCCGCTCGGCTGCGATTACACCGCCGCGCCCGGCAGCACCGACCACCTGTGGGCCGTGGCC
>JBBRZY010000240.1:0-7142 GCA_038252885.1 Anaerolineales bacterium
CACTAGCGCCACGCGCCCGGTGAGGTCGAACATCCCCGGAATAGAGTCCATCATGCCGCCGCCTTTCTCGCTGCGAATAGGGCCGGGTCGGGCGCGCGCAAGGGCCAGCGCGGCGCGACCTCGGCATTGACGATCTGGCCGGGCTGCGGCCAATACCCGCTCAGCACGGCCACCACGTTTTCAACGCCCCCGCGTGACACCGCCTGCATGGCCTGCACCGAACGACGCAGTTCATACTGCTCGTACAGGCTGGCCTCATAGGCGTCAATTGGGAACAGTTCGGCGTTCAGCCGCACCACGTGCCAGTTGGGCATCGCTTAGGTCACCAGCCACAAGTAGGGCTGCTCGATCAACTGCTTGATGCGCTGCAAGCCGCGCGCGGCCGGCGCGCCGTCTATCCGGCGGTGGTCAAACGTCAGGCTCAGAAACAGCATCTGTCTGATCGCCACGCGCTCGGCGGCGGCGTCCACCACCACCTGCTTGGCGACGATGCGGCCCAGGCCCAGGAGCGCGCACTCCGGCAGGTTGATGATCGGCGTGAAGGCGTCAATCTCATACATGCCCAGGTTGGTGATGCTAAACGTGCTGCCGCGCATTTCATCCGCCGTCAGTTGCCCGGCCCGCGCCCGCGCGATTAGCGCCGCCGCCTCGGCCGCCAGTTGGCGCACGCCCTTGGCGGCCACATCGCGCAGCACCGGCACCAGCAGCCCGCGCTCGGTGTCCACCGCCAGCCCGATGTGCACCGGCCCGCCCGCGCCCTCCGGCCCGGCGTTCAGGCCGGGGTGCTCGCCCAGCGCGTGCGCCACCAGCTTGGCCATCAGATCGTTGTAGCTGGGGAGGGCCTGGGTCGCCGCCGCCGGGTCGTTCTTGAGCTGCGCCCGCAGCCGCACCAGCTCGGTGGCGTCGGCTTCGGTCGTCAGCGTCACCGGCGCGGTGGTGTGCGCTCCAGCCATCATGCGCTCGGCCACCAGCCGCCGGTTAGCCGCGACCGGCAGCGACGTCTGGGCCGGGCTTGTGCTGGCCGCCGCTGTTGCCGCCGCTTCGACGTCGGCCCGTTCCAGCCGCCGCCCCGGCAGCGCCGCCGCCAGTTGCTCCAAATCCACGCCCAGCTCGGCCGCCGCGCGCCGCGCCAGCGGGCTGGCCCGCACTTCGGCCGGGGTGGGGCGCTGCGCCAGGGCCGCGCGCACATCGCGCTCGATAATGCGGCCGGTGTGCCCGCTGCCGCCCAGCTGCGAGAAGTCGACGCCTAGCTCGGCCGCCACGCGCCGCGCGCGCGGGCTGATGGCGCGCTTGCCAGTTTGCTCAGCCGCGTTGTCAGCGAGGCGGGCAGGGGGCTTGGCGCTCACCGCCGTCTCGGCCGGCTCGCGCCCGATGACGGCCGCCGCCTGGCCGACCGTTGCGTCCGCCTCAAATGGCGCGGCCTCACCCGGCTGCACGATGTAGGCCAGCAGCGCTCCGACCTTCACCACGCTCCCCGGCGGCGGCGAGTTGGGCGGGATGCGCAGCACGCCGGTCTCGAACGACTCGACCTCGTTCAGCGCCTTGTCGCTCTCCACGGTGAACAGCACGTCGCCCACCGCCACGGCCTCGCCGTCTTGCTTGGTCCACTCGGCCAGCAGCCCTTCTTCCATCGTCCAGCCGAAGCGCGGCATCACAATTTCAATGGCCATCGTCTACTCCGCCGCCAAAGCGCGAATGGCCTGCGCGATGTCGGCCACGTTGGGGATCAGTGCGGCCTCCAGCGGCGGGCTGTAAGGCGTGGGCGTGTGCGCGCCGTTCAAGCGGCGCACCGGCGCGTCCAGGTCGTCAAAGGCCTGGTCCATCACCTGGGCCGCGATCTCCGCGCCGATACCGCATGGCCCAAACCACTCGTCCACGATCAGCAGCCGGCCGGTCTTGTGCACCGACTGCAAGATCGCCGGCATATCCAGCGGGGCCAGCGTGCGCGGGTCGATCACCTCGACCGAGATCCCCTCGGCCGCTAGCGCCTCCGCTGCCTCCAGCGTCTTCTTGACCATCACCGACAGGGCCACCACCGTCACATCGGTGCCGGCTTGCACGCGGCGCGCCTGCCCGAACGGGATGGTGTAGTGCTCTTCTGGCACCGGCCCTTTGTTGTACAGCAGCGCCTTGTGCTCCAGAAAGAACACCGGGTCGTCGCCTTCCAGTGCCGTGGCGAACAGCCCCTTGGCGTCGTGCGGGGTGCTCGGCACCACCACCCGGAAGCCGGGCACGTTGACGAACGTGGGGTAATAGCTGCCGCTGTGGTGCGTGGCCGCCGAGTTGCCAATGCCGATGGCGCCGCGCAAAATCATGGGCAGCCGCAGCCGGCCGCTGGTCATGTATTGCACCTTGGCCATTTGGTTAATCAGCTCGCCCATCGCGTCGAGGATGAAGTCCACGAACATGAAGTCGACCACCGGGCGCGCGCCGGCCATGGCCGCCCCGGTGCACAGCCCCACAAAGCCGCGCTCGCTGATGGGCGTGTCGCGCAGCCGTTCCGGGCCAAACTTCTCATACAGCCCGAGGGTGGTGGTGAAGTTGCCGCCGCGCGCGCCGATGCCCTCGCCCACCACAAAGATGGTCGGGTCAATCGCCATCGCCGCCGCCAGCGCCTCGCGCGTGGCCTCCACAAACGTCATCTCACGCATGGGCCGCGCCTCCGCGCTCGCTAAACACGAACCGTTGGGCCGTGGCCGGGTCGGGCCAGGGGCTGGCCTGCGCAAAGGCGGCGGCCTCTTCCACCTGCGCCTTCACCTCGGCGTCAATCGCCTCGAAGTCGCTGGGCGCAGCTACGCCTTCAGCGATCAGCTGCTCGCGCAGCATCGGCAGCGGGTCGCGCGCCTTCCAGGCTTCCACTTCCTCGCGCGTGCGGTAGCCGGCGTCGCGCATGCCCTCGGCGTGCGAGCGGGTGCGGTAGGTGCGGCACTCCAGCAGCGTTGGCCCGCCGCCGGCCCGCGCCTGGGCCACGGCCGCCTGCGCCGCGGCGTACACCGCGCGCACGTCGTTGCCGTCCACCGCCATGGCGGCCATGCCGTAGGCCGCGCCCCGGCTGGCGACATCGGTGTTGCGCGCCGCGTAGGCAAACGGCACCTCGGTGGCGTACATGTTGTTCTCGCACACGAACAGCACCGGCAGTTGCCAGATGGAAGCCAGGTTCAGCCCTTCGTGAAACGCGCCGTTGCCGACCGCGCCGTCGCCGAAGAAGGCCACGCTCACCCGGTCGGTCTTGAGCAGGTGAAAGGTGTAGGCCGCGCCCGCCGCCTGCAAGATGCACGGGCCGACGATGCCGCTGGTGCCCATCAGCCCGACCTCGGGCGCGAACAGGTGCATGCTGCCGCCGCGCCCGCGCGACACGCCCGTCTCGCGCCCAAACAGCTCAGCGATCAACTGGCGCGGGGTGACGCCCTTGGCCAGCGCGTGCCCGTGGCCGCGATGGGTGCTGAACACCACATCGTCCAGCCGTAGGTTGGCGCACACGCCCGTCGCCACCGCCTCTTGCCCGACGTAGGTGTGGCACGGCCCCGGGATCAGCCCGGCCTGGTGCGACTTCGCCAACTGCTCCTCGGTCCGCCGGATGACCAGCATCCCGCGATACAGGTCTAGCACTTCGGCCTTGCCCAATGTCACCGTCATCGTCGCGCCTCAGGCATCCTGCGCGACCCACCATATCCAGATGTCATGCTGTGCAACCTTTCACTTCTGACTATCTTGGTGCATCTGCCGCCGTTCTCAAACGTCAGCAACCTGCCCGAGACAAGATTAGACGAAAAAAATTGTCCCCACTTCGTTGTGCGGTGACCAACGCCGCCCGTCACTGCCGGCCCTCATCCCAACCCAACCATATCCGTTTCACACCTGCCCAGAATCAGGCTGCCCGTCGTGGGTCGGGCGTGGGTCCGTTTTGGGCGAAGCCCCCTCCGTTGCCAGGTCGCCCAATGGCCCGCCCGCCGGCTGGTCGGGGAAGCTCTGCACGATGTAGTTATACGCCCCGCGCAAGTGGCCTTCGATTTCCGCCACGGCCGTCTTGGTGTCGCGGCTCCGCAGCGCCTCCAGCAGGCGCAGGTGGCCGGCGGCGATGCTGCGTTCGCGGAAATCGGCGTTGGCCCGGTTGCGCGCCAGCAGGAACACATACACCTGCGAGCGGATGTTGGCCCAGGCGGCCAGCACATGCGCGTGGCGCGCGGCCCGGTAGAGCAGATCGTGAAAGCCGATGTCGAGCGCGGCCGCCTCCTGCTCCGACAGCCCGCGCCGCACGGCCATTTCCAGCGTCTGGGTGTTGGCCTCCAGCGCCTCGAAGTCGCCGGCCTGCGCGTTGTGCGCGGCGTATTGCACCGCCAGCCGTTCCAGCGCCAGGCGGATGGTGTAGACCTCTTCTAAGTCGCGGCGCGACAACTGCGCCACGATGCTGCGGCGGTTGGCCTGGCTGGCGATCAGCCCCTCCCGCTCCAGCCGCATCAACGCCTCGCGCACCGGCCCGCGGCTGACGCCCAGCGTGCGCGCCAACTGCTCCTCGGCCAAGTGCTGCCCGGGCGCAAAGTGCCCGCGAAAGATCGCGTCGCGCAATTGCTCGGTCACGTCTTCGGCCAGCGTGCGCTTGGGCGGCAGCGTTAGTCCAGAAATCTCAAACATCCTAGCTTTGGCTCAATCCAAGGACGATGCCATCCATCCGCTTCCAAACTGCCCCTTGCTTGTAGGACAGTTTCTTGTCAAACTGTTTCAATGCTGGCCCCATGGTCCGGCGCGCCATTTACGACCTGTGCGCTGCGGGGCCGGGCCGGCCGGCGACAACGCTGACAACGAATCCGAGGCCAATGACAGCGAACCTGGGTCCGCGGACAGCATTCTTGACGCCTCCGCCACTTCCTTCTATACTCGCTGTGTAGACCAACGGTTAACTGTTAACAGTTTATAGCACGTTACGCAAGTGCGCGTCAAGCCTCTCATCCCCTCCATTTGGGAAAATCGCCCATGACCATGAAGATCACCCGCCTCGAAACCATCTGGCTCGACGAACAGCCCAACACCACCTGGGTGCGCATCCACACCGACGACGGGCTGATCGGCCTGGGCGAGACTTTCTACGTCCCGCGCGCCATCAGCGCTATGGTGCACGATGTGTTTGCCAACGTGCTGCTCGGCCGCAGCGCTTTCGACATCGAGAGCCACTGGCAGAATATGTTTTACACCGTCAACTTCTTCGGCTACGGCGGCAGCGAAACGCGCGCCATCAGCGCCGTGGATGTGGCGCTGTGGGACCTGCTGGGCCAGTACACCGGCCAGCCGATCTACAACCTGTTGGGCGGGCGCTGCCGCGAGAACATTGGAATCTACAACACCTGCGTCGGCCACGGCAAGCACCAGGACTACCAGCGCTGGGCCAGCGGCCACAGCGGTGAGTTGGCGGTCGACCTGCTCAGCCAGGGCATCAAGGCCATGAAGATTTGGCCCTTCGACCAGTTCGGCGTGCCGCTGGGCGGCCCCATCGGCCAGCGCGCCGGGGCGGGGGCGGTCGGGCCGGTGGGCTACCACCTCAAGCGTGATGACCTCAAAAAAGGCATCGCCTACGTGGCCGATATCCGCGCGGCCGTGGGCGACAAAATCGAGATCGCCATCGAGGGCCACGCCCGCTGGGATTTGACCGAGGCGGTCAAGATCGCCCGCGCGCTGGAGCCCTACGACATCATGTGGCTGGAGGAGATCATCCCGCCCGACAACGTCGAGAGCTACGCCCGCCTGAAGCACGACACCACCATTCCGCTGACCGTCAGCGAGCGGCTGATCACCAAGTTCGGCTTTCGCGAAGTGATCGAGAAGAACGCCGCCGACATCATCATGCCCGACATGGCCTGGTGCGGCGGCCTCACTGAGACGCGCAAGATCTGCCACCTGGCCGAGACCTACCTGCTGCCCATCACCAGCCACGACTGCATCGGCCCGGTGGCGCTGTGGTCGGCCGCCCACCTGATGCTGCACATCCCCAACGCCATGGTCATGGAGACCGTGCGGGCCTACTACGACGGCTGGTACAACGAGGTGATGACCGAGCCGATCCCCATCCGCGACGGCCACCTCTCGCTGGCCGGCAAGCCGGGCCTGGGCGCGGCCCTGCGGCTGGAGGTGCTCCAGCGCCCGGATGTGCATATCGAGTTTTCCGACGAGACCCACCGCTTCAATATATCGAAAGGCTAAACCAGCCTTCGCACCGTTCCCCTTTGAGGACTATATGACCCCCCTGACACCGCAACAACTCGCGCATTTTGACACCTTTGGCTACCTGGGCTTCCCCGGCCTGCTGGCCGACAAGGCCGTCGCCATCCAAGCCGCGTTCGACGCCGTGTGGGCCAAGCACGGCGGCGGCCACAACGGCAAACCGCACGACGGCACGGCCCGCTCGGTCACGATCCAGTTCCTCGATCAGAGCGAGTACCTGAGCACGCTGCTCGATGACCCGCGTGTCCACGACCTCGCCACCAGCCTCCTCGGCGATGACTTCAACTACATGGGCAGCGACGGCAACTTCTACGTCGGCGACACCAAGTGGCACTCCGACGGCTACGGCGGCCGGGGCGGCCCGCGCCACATCAAGATCGCCTTCTACCTCGACCCGCTCACCCGCGCCACCGGCGCGCTGCGCGTCATCCCCGGCAGCCACCGCCTCGGCGAGCCGTACGCCGACCAGCTCGAGCGCGAGACCAAAGACAGCGACACGCTCTGGGGCATCCCTGGCAGCCAGGTGCCGGCCCAGGCGCTGGAGACCGTGGCGGGCGATGTGCTGGTCTTTAACCACGACCTCAAGCACTCGGCCTGGGGCGGCTCCGAACGCCGCCGCATGTTTACCATGAACTGCTGCCAGCGCTACCCGGCCGACAAGCTCGACCACCTGCGCGCCTACATCGGCCAGGCCGCGCGCTTCTTCATCGACCGCACCTACGACGACGCCATCCTGCGCACCGCCACGCCCGCGCGCATGGTGCACCTGGAGCAAGTGCTCGCCAACGAAGACCACCTGCCCGAGCTTAGCCGCCAAGAGCGCGCCAAGCGGCCCGAGCCGTCGCGCGGCTAGCGCGCCCACCGGCCGTGTTTTTGGCCAACTTCCGGGGCGTTCCATTCCGGCGATAATGGCGCTGAATGGAACGCCC
>JBBRZY010000241.1:0-7129 GCA_038252885.1 Anaerolineales bacterium
AGGCCACCACGGTTGGCACTGGCCGCTCGCGGGCCAGCCAGCGGGCGTGCATGACCGGCAGCACGTCGCGCAGCACCTGATAGAACAAGATCGGCGGAAAACTCGCCAGGCGCTGCGACATGGCTTGCTGACTAACCTTGAAGGCTTCGACCCACAAAATGCCTTCGGTTTCCAACGTACGGACCGCTTCCCGGACCGAGCCGATCTGCCGCCAAATCAGGCTCAGCACGAACGCTACCATCACCGGCAACGTCAACAGTCGGTGGCGCAGACCCATAACCCGGTAGGCGTCCAGTTGGGCATAGATCGCCGGGCTAATCAATTCCTCCAGCCGGGCTTCGATCTGCTCGTCCGGCGGTGCCCCCAGCGCACGTTTGCTGCGATCTACCTGAATGGCGCGCGTGTGGCGCACCGTACTCGACTTCCGCGACGGCTTGGGTTGGCTGGGTTCGCTCATCCCGCCAGTCTACCGCCGCTCGCCTGTTGGTCAAATTCGCCCTTGACCGCCAACGTGACTGCTTAACTTGTAACCGTTGGTCTAAGGCGAATAAGGGGAATAAAGGGGAGGCTGCGCGGGGGACTCGGAGGCGGAACACGCTGACGCTGGGGCAGCTTGGATCGGGGGGTAGGCTTTTTCGCTTTCGCCTTCTTTTTTCTCTCTGGCCCGGTTATGCGCGGGTTTGACGCGCTATAACGCTTGTGCTAAATTGACACAGGTGTACTAGGTGGGCGGCCGGAACCTTTGGCCGGACGGGCGTATATACAGGGTATCGCTGAGTCTTATCAGGAGGGTCACATGCTGAAAACCAATGCAGCGCGCCGCCCCGGCTTCGCGCTCACAGCCCTGCTGTGCGCCGGGCTGCTGCTGGCAGCGTGTACCAAGTCGGCCAACCCAACCACTCTGCCGCCGGCCAACACCCCGTTTGGTTCGGAGAACACGCCCGGCGACGGCAGCCTGGACGGCCAGAACGCCACCATGGCCGCCATCGGCACCGAAGTGGCCGCGCAGCTAACGCAGACGGCGGTGGCGCTCTCGGGCGCGGGCGGCGGCGAAGAAGTGCCGGCCACGCCCACCCTGCCCCCAGCCGAGGGCGACACGCAGACCCCTGCGGCCGAGGTACTGCCCAGCGCCACGCCTGACCCGTCAGTCGCAGCGACGGCCACGGCTGTGCCGCCCGCGGGCGTGCCCTGCCCCAACCCCTACACCGTGCAGCAAGGCGATTGGCTCTATAAGATCGCCCGCACCTGCGGCGTGGCGGTGCAGGCGCTGATCAGCGCTAACCCCGGCATCAACCCGAACGCGCTCAAGCCCGGCCAACTGTTGAACATGCCGACCGCCGGGGCCACGCCAGCCGGGGGCGACCCGCCCACCACCGGCGGCGGCACCGCCACCTGCGCCGGCTCGCACACCGTCGTCACCGGCGACAATCTGTTCCGGCTGGCCTATGCCTGCGGGCTGACGATTGAGCAACTGGCCGCCGCCAACAACATCGCCTATCCCTACACCATTTACCCCGGCCAAACGCTGCTCTACCCGTAAGCGGCCGACCCACATTCTCCAACTCGCCAGGGCGCAGCCGCACCAGGGGCTGCGCTCGGCCCATTAAAGAGGTGCTATGACTCCTAAACAACGCACGTCGACCATGCGACTTTGGATGCCGACTTTCCAACTGCGGCAGGATGAGGTTGAGTTCAAGCCGGGCCTGATCAGCACCATCAACCTGATCGTCCATCCCAACGCCGTGACCATCTTGCCGGTGGATGCCAAGGGGCAGGTCGTGTTCATTCGGCAGTACCGGCACGCGGCAGGCCAGACGCTGTTGGAGCTGCCAGCGGGCACACTCGACGGCAGCGAAGCCCCGGCCGATGGCGCGCAGCGCGAACTGCAAGAAGAGATCGGCATGAAGGCCGACAAGCTGGAGGAGATCGCCTCGTTTTACCTGGCGCCCGGCTACAGCACCGAGCTGATGCATGTGTTCCTGGCCACTGGGCTGAGCGCCTCGGCGCTGCCGAAAGACGCCGACGAGGTGATTGAACTCGCGCCGCTGACCCCCAGCGCGGCCCTGGCCGCCGTGGCTTCGGGCGAGCTGAAGGACGCCAAGAGCCTGGTGGCGATGCTGCTGGCGGCCAAGCGCTTCGGCTGGGCGGGCTAGGCGCAGAGAGATAGGGACTCAGGGGCCTGGGGGGACTCGGGGGACTCAAGGCAGGTTGCGCCAGGAAGAGTGCCAGGGCTTGAAAATCGCCTCTTGAGGCCCACATAGAAGGCTGGTATAATGCCAGCCGCTTGCCGCCCTGCGGTTTGGGGCGGCTGTATTTTGCTCTGCTACCATAGGATTACGACCATGCCCGACTTGATCAAGGCTGTAGCTTCTCCCATCAACACCAAAATCCCCGAGCTTAAGGCGGGTGACAGCGTCAGCGTGCACGTGCGCATCGTGGAAGGCAACAAGGAGCGTGTCCAGGAGTTCAAGGGCACCGTCATCCGGATGCACAAGGGCGGCAACGATGCCAACTTCACGGTGCGCCGGTTGGCCGCGCACGGCATCGGTGTGGAGCGCATCTTCCTGTTGCGCTCGCCGCGCATCGAGAAGGTGGAAATCTTCCGCAGCGCCAAGGTGCGCCGCGCCCAACTTTACTATCTGCGCGATCTAAAGGGCAAGGCGGCCCGCCTGAAGGAAAAGCGCCGCGCCACCGTCTAAGACGGTCGGCGGCATGGTCTAGTTTGCCTTTAACGGCGCAGACGGCTTCCGCCTGCGCCGTTTTTGTTTACTCCTGGTTGGCTGCGAACCTATGCCCAAACCCCTGATCGGCATCACCACTCAGCGCTGGTCGTCCTCCACCAGCCGGCCCAACCAGCGCGTGCAGGGCGAGCTGCACAGCTACATTGATGCGGTGCTGGCGGTGGGCGGGCTGCCGGTGCTGCTGCCGCTCTCGGTGCAGGGGGACGACCTGGCCGAGCTGTACAGCCACCTGGCGGGCGTGGTGCTGCCGGGCGGCGGCGACATTGAGCCGGCGCTGTACGACGCGGCCAAGCACCCGACCACCAGCGGCATTGACCTCGACCGCGACCAGGCCGAAATCTGGCTGGCGCGGCAGGCGCTGGCCGACGACAAGCCGCTGCTGGGCATTTGCCGTGGGTTGCAAGTGCTGAACGTGGCGGCCGGCGGCGACCTGGTGCAAGACCTGCCCAGCGAAGTGCCCCAGGCCGACGCCCATTACTATCACTACCCCGAATATCCGCTCGACTACCCGGCCCACCAGGTGCAGGTGGAAGAAGACTCGCTGCTGGCGCGGGTGACGGGCGAGCCGATCTTGGAAGTCAACAGCCGCCACCACCAGGCCATGCGCGTGGTCGCCCCCGGCCTGAGCGTGGCCGGCCGCGCGCCCGACGGCATGATCGAGGCGGTGGAGAGTCCCAACCACCCGTTTGCGCTGGCGGTGCAGTGGCACCCGGAGAACTTGCAGGCGCAGCCGGCGATGCGGGCGCTGTTTGAGCGGTTTGTGGCGGTGGCGGCTAAAAGATAGAGAGGAAAGAAAGAGGTAGGGCGGGACGGTTGGTGTGTGATGAGGTTGAGGCACGCAACCGGCGGGTGAAGAGCTGCGTTCGTTCCCCACGATGTCTACATTAGGAATATTTGACTCAGGCCTGGGCGGGTTGAGCGTGCTGCGCGAGGTGCGGCGGGCGGTGCCGGCGGCGGGTTTAGTGTACTTGGGCGACCAGGGGCATGTGCCGTATGGCGCGCGGCCCATGGCCGAGGTGCGCGGCTTTGCGGAGGGCATTACGCGCTTTCTGCAAGGCCAGGGGGCGACGGTGATTGTGGTGGCCTGCAACACGGCCTCGGCGGCGGCGCTGACGGCGCTGCGCCAAAACCCGGAGTTCGCCGGTCTGCGGTTTGTGGGCATGGAGCCGGCGGTGAAGCCCGCGGTGGAGGCCACCCGCACCGGCGTGGTGGGTGTGCTGGCGACCCCGGCCACTTTTCAGGGCGAGCTATACGCCTCGGTGGTCGAGCGCTTCGCGCAGGGCGTGACGGTGCTGCAGCAGGTGTGCCCAGGGCTGGTGCAGCAGATTGAGGCCGGCGCACTCGACACGCCCGCCACCGAGGCGATGCTGCGCGGCTGGGTTGAGCCGCTGCTGGCGCAGGGGATCGACGCGCTGGTGCTGGGCTGCACCCACTATCCGTTTGTGATCCCGCTGCTCAAGAAAATCTGCGGGCCGGGCGTGCGCGTGATTGACCCAGCCCCGGCCGTGGCGCGGCAGGTGGCGCGGGTCTGGGCGGGGCTATCAATTGCGCTTGAGCCGCCGCCCCCCACCCTGACCTATTTCACCAGCAGCTCGGCGGCGGACTTTGCGGCGGCGCTGCCCAAGCTGGGGCTGGCAGCGAGCGTGGTGGGCACGGCGCGCTGGCAGGCCGGCCAACTGACGGCCGCGCGCGAATAAGAAAACGGCGGGCGCTCACTTACGAGCGCCCGCCGTCGCGTTATTCGCGTTTAGACTCAATGCAGTTCAGTTAGTGCTCAACGCGTTGCGAGCAAAGGGGAATAAAGGGCATAAAGGGTCTAAGGGGGGGACTCAAGGGACCCCGGAAAAGACTGAGCTTCGAGGCTAACTGAACTGTATTGCGTTTAGACTGCCACTGCGGCCGTCAAGCGCGCCGAGCGCCGGTTCACCCACCAGCGCCCGCCCAGCAGCGCGACGACCCAATAGGCGGCATAGGCGATCAACTCTAGCCAACTGGGCGTGGCGTGATAGCCAAAGAGCGCGCCGAGCATTTGACCCAGCGGCGAGGACTGCGGCAATATGGGGTTGAGGTCCCAGGCGGGAGCGGTCAGCACGGCCAGCAGCCCGGCCTCTTGAAACTCGTGCACCGAGCGCGCGAACAGCCCGGCCGCGAAGAACAGCAGCAGGAGGCTGGTGAGGTTGAAGAACAGGCGCAGGTTGAGGCGCACCATGGAGGCGTACAGCATCCAGCCGAACAGCGCGGCGGCGGTCAGGCCGATGAGCGACCCGACCAGCGTGCCCAGGCCATCGGCGGCAAAGGCCGAGGCCGTCAGGAAGAGCGCCGTCTCGACGCCCTCGCGAAACACGGCCAGAAAGGCCACGCCAAACAGCGCCAGCCGCTGGCCGGAGGCCGACGCCACGCTCAACTCGCGCTCCAGCGACGACTTGAGGTGCCGGGCCTGGAGCCGCATCCAGAAGATCATGCCGGTCAAGACGACCACCGCCAGCAGCATGGTGGCGCCCTCAAACAACTGCTCGGCCACGCCTTCCAGCTCGGCCCCCACCAAGGTCAGGCCCACCGCCAGCAGCACGCTCAGCAGCACCGCCGTCACCACGCCGGCCCAGGCCCGGCGCTTCTCGGCATGGCGGCCGGTCTTCTCCAGATAGCCAATCACGATCCCCACGATCAAGGCCGCTTCGAGGCCTTCGCGAAACGCAATCACAAGAGCAGCGAGCATGTTCAACTCCGCGGGGGGCGCCGGGTAGGCCGACACCCCACAGTAAAAGGGCCAGTTTCTAGTTGCGAATTGTTCGCAATAGCGCTATCATAGAGCGCATAATTTGGGGCGTCAATATCCGCTAATAACATCCAGGTTGACACCCGTTCGCTGAAGTGTTGACCGAGGGAAACATTTGTGAAGATCAGCCCGATCATGCGCGAGTACTTGGGTGAAATTTACCGGCTGCAGCGCAGCGCGGAAGGCGTGAGCACGTCGGCGCTGGCCGAGCGGCTGGAGGTCTCGCCGTCGGCGGTGGCCCGCATGCTGCGCCGGCTGGATGGGGCGAAGATGCTCAGCCATGTGCCGTACAAGGGCGTGCAGCTCACGCCGGCCGGCGAGCGCGAGGCGCTTAACTCTATCCGCCGCCACCGACTGCTGGAAGTGTTCCTGGTGAAGGTCATGGGCTTTCACTGGGACGAGGTGCACGAGCAGGCCCACGGGCTGCAATTGACCATCACCGAGGCCTTTGAAGACCGCATGGACATCCTGGCGGGCTTCCCCACCCACTGCCCGCACGGCGACCCGATCCCCACCAAAGAGGGCCGGATGGCGACGACGCACGACCAGCCGTTGTATGAGGTGCCGCCCAACACGCGCGCGGTGCTGCGGCGGGTGAAGACCGACGACGGTGAGAAGCTGCGGTATCTGGAAGAATTGGGGTTGGTGCCGGGCGTGGCGATGCGGATTACGCAGCGCGCGCCCTTCAACGGCCCGCTGCGGCTACAAGCGAACGGGCGCGACCATGTGATCGGGACCGAGTTGGCGAAGGCGCTGCGGGTCGAGGTGATGGTGTAATGGATCTGAATGAGACGGATATTTTGGAGTCACTGCGCTCAGCCGGCTATCGGCTGACCGAGCCGCGCCGCAAGCTGGTCGATTTGCTGGTGCAGGCCGAGGCGCCGCTGACAGCCGAGGAGTTGTATACGCTGACGCGCCGCGCGCACCTGCCCGCCAACCTATCGACCATCTACCGCAACCTGGCGACGTTCGTGGAGCTGGGCTGGCTGGAGGCGGTGCCGGGCTCGAACGGCGAGCGGCACTACCAGGTGCTCAACGAGGACGAGCGCATGTCGGTGCTGTGCCTGGACTGCGGGCAACTGACAACGCTAAAGGTGGACCCGGCCGACTCGCTGAACGCGGTGGTGCGCGATATGGGCTTCAGCAGCGACAGCCTGCGGGTGACGCTGGCGGCGCGCTGCGACCACCTGTGCGGGAACAAGGACGAGCGCGCGAAGGCGGCCCTGTAGCGCGCAAGCCAGGATTTCAGGCGAAATTGAGCGGGCGGGACGGAGCGCATTGAGCGCCCTGCCCCGCCCGTTTTTTGTGATATCCGGGCCGGATTCGGGCCGCGCAGGATGATTCCGCGATATCGCAGGTTGGCGATTTGGGATAAATTTGGGATATATGGGCTGGGGACGGCCGAGGAAATGAAGGGCCGAGGGTGAGATTCCTCACCCCGCCAAGACTGGTACGCTACCACAAGGCTACGAGCGGGGCTTCGGAATGACAGGTAGGAGGGGTTCTGCGGTCATACCGCTATTTAGCAACTGTTGTCGCCGGCGCTTCGTCCGTAAGCGCGTAGCGGTAGCCTTTGACGATGAAGTCGGGCGAGGGGTGGAAGTCGAGGGCC
>JBBRZY010000242.1:0-7117 GCA_038252885.1 Anaerolineales bacterium
AGTGGGGCGGCCTCCCCACGCGCTGGCCCATCGTGCCCGACGACCGCGACCAGATCGCAGCGGCCGTGAGCGCCGCCGCCGCCGCGCACGACCTGGTGCTGCTGAACGCCGGCTCGTCGGCCGGGTCCGAAGACTACTCAGCCGAGATAGTCGTGCGGCTGGGCACGCTGCTGGTGCATGGCGTGGCCGTGCGGCCGGGGCATCCCGTCATCATTGGCATGCTGACCGCCGGCCCTGTCCCCATCATTGGCGTACCGGGCTACCCGGTCAGCGCGGCGCTGACCGGCGAAATCTTCATCGAGCCGCTCCTCGCCCGCTGGCAAGGGCAGCCCTCGCGCCAGCCCCCCACCCTAGAAGCCACCTTGACGCGCAAGGTGCTCTCGCCCCTTGGCGATGACGAGTACCTGCGCGTGGCCGTCGGGCGCGTGGGGGCCCGGGTGGTCGCCACCCCGCTGGCGCGCGGCGCCGGCGTAATCACCAGCCTGGTGCGCGCTGACGGCATTGTGATCGTGCCGCGCCTGCACGAGGGCTACGACGCCGGCCGCACCGTCACAGTGCGCCTCTACCGCCCGCCCGAGCTAATCGAGCGCACGTTGGTCGCCCTCGGCTCGCATGACCTGACGCTCGACTTGCTGGCTCAATACTTGGCCGAGCACGCCGCCGCCACCGCCGGCGGGCCGCTGCGGCTGGCCTCGGCCAATGTGGGCAGCCAGGGCGGGCTGGTAGCACTGCGGCGCGGCGAGGCCCACCTGGCCGGCAGCCACTTGCTCGACCCCGACACCGGCGTATACAACCTCAGTTCCATCCGCCGCTACTTGCCAGACACGCCCGTCGTGGTAGTCGCCCTCGTCGGCCGCGACCAGGGCTTGCTGGTAACGCACGGCAACCCGCTTGGTCTAATGACCCTGGCCGACCTGGGCCGTGCCGATGTGACCTTTGTCAATCGCCAGCGCGGGGCCGGCACGCGCGTGCTGCTGGATTACGAAATCGGCAAGATCGGACTGGCCCCCGCCGAGATTCGCGGCTACGAGCGCGAGGAGTACACCCACCTGGCCGTCGCGGCGGCGGTCGCCTCCGGCGTGGCGAACGTGGGGCTGGGCATCGCGGCGGCGGCGCACGCGCTCGGCCTGGCCTTCGTGCCGCTCTTCCAAGAGCAATACCAGCTCATCATCCCGCAGGTGCATTTCGAAAGCCCGCTGGTGCCGCCGCTGCTGACCGCGCTGCGCGACCCGCGCTTTCAGGCGCAGGTGGCGGCGCTGCCGGGGTATGATATAGCCCACATGGGGACGATTGTGGCCGAGGTGCCGTGATGACCAGTCTGTCTTTTGACCGAGCCGTGAACTACTACGACCGCACGCGTGAGATGCCCGACGAGGTCGCGCGCGGCGGCATTCAAGCGCTGCTCGACCGGCTGCAAGCCCACCGCTACGCTCAGATTTTGGAAGTCGGCGCGGGCACCGGGCGCATCAGCATTCCCCTACTCGAGCGCGGCGCCAACCTGTTTGGTTGCGACCTGTCGCGGCCGATGCTGCGGCGGCAGTTGGAGAAGTACCCGGCGGCGCGCGTGGCCCAGGCCGACGCGCTCGACCTGCCCTACGCCACCGCGCAGTTCGACGGCCTGGTGACGGTCCACGTGCTTCACCTCGTCGGCCAATGGCGCGCGGCCCTGCGCGAGTTTGCGCGCGTGCTCAAACCCGGCGGCGTCTATGTCAATAGCTGGAACTGGCACGCCGAGGACGATGTGGACGCCCGTCTGCGCAACTACTGGCGCGAGCGTGTGGTCGCCCATGGTGGCGCCTGGCGGCGGCCGGGCATTCAGTCGCGCGAGGAACTGCTGAGCGAGGTGCGCGACATGGGCGCGGCCGTGGAAGAGCTAACCATCGTGCGTTTCTTCCCCGAGGTGACGCCCAACGAAGTAGTCGAGACCATCGCCGACCGGCGCTACTCCGACGCCTGGGACATCCCGGCCGAGATTTTCGACCCGACCGTGGTCGAATTGCGCGCCTGGGCCGCCGAGACGTTTGGCGACCTGAACAAGCCCATGACGGTTGAGCGCCGCTTCTTGTTGGATGTGGTGCGCTTTAGGCGCTAGTCGCCGCTCGCGCGAGATACACAACGGGCCAGCCAGAGAACCTGGCCGGCCCGAATTTTGTTTCGCCGGGATTCTTGGCTGTTGGCTACAAGTGGGCCTTCAGCCAGTCGATGCCGGGTTGGGCCAACTCCGGCGTCGAGGGCAACGCCGCGTCGTGGTCAAAGCCAATGAGCGGGTGAACCGTGACTGGCGCCTTCAGGCGGCTGGCGATTTCGTAGGTGACGCTGAAGTCGCACAAGTGGTCTTGCGTGCCGTGCATCAGCGCCACCGGGCAGGTGATTTGCTCAATCACATCGCGCAGGTGAAACTGGTGCGTGGCGGCGCGCAAATCGGGCAGCGTAGACGCGCCGACCACCCAGCCAAAGCAATCCGTCACGCCCGGCAATGTCTCGTCCATACGGTAACCCAGGTCGAAGGGCGAGGCATAGGCCAGGCAGGCCTTCACGCGCGGGCTGGCGGCGGCGGTGCGCTGCGCGAAGAACCCGCCCAGGCTGCCGCCCATCACGCCCAGCCGGTCGGCGTCGATGGCCGGGTGGCGCGCCAGCACCTCGAGCGCCGCCACGCCCAGCGTCTCAGCGTCGCGCTGGAGGCGCGGGCCGTCGAAGCTCTCCCCGTGGGCGGGCAGGTCGAGGCAGAAGGTGGCGTAGCCGGCGGCGCGGAAGTGACTCAGGAATGAGTCGAAGCTCTCTTTGTCGCTGCCGAGCGGGTGCAGCGCCAGCAGGGCCGGGATGGTGTGGGCGCGAGCCGAGCGCAGTTGCGCCGGTAGCGTCAGCAGGCCCGACACACTGACCCCCTTGTGCTTGACCGTGATCGTCTCTGTGCGCGCGCCGAGCATGGCCCGCAGCAGGCGGTAGAGACTGCGCATCAGCGTCAGCAGGCGGCGACGCTCGCCCATCGGAGTGTAAAAGTAGAAGCCATCGCCACTCGATGCCAGGTAGAGCAGCGTCAGGGCCGCGCGCAGCTTCTCAATCGCGCCGGCCCGCTCGCCCTGCTGGGCCAGGTCCGTGGCGGCCGTGATGTTGGGACGCGCCAGGTCTTCAAGAACCGACCGCCACATCTCGCGCGTGCGCAAGCGGCCGAGCGCCGCCAGCGCCGTGACGGGGTTGACGCCGACAGTGGCGAGCAAGGACCGGTTGCGCGGGTTGTCGAACACCAGCGGGCCGAGGCCCAGGCGCAGCGCCACCTCGAGCAGCTTCCGCGGCGGACCAGGGATCAAGCGACCAGGGCGGGTGTTAATGGGGACGTGCAAGTCGAGCGAGCGGACGTAGGCCGGATAAGAGGTCGTGTCGAGTGCCATGCCGCCAAGATACTGGCGATAGCGCCTTGGTCATATCGGAATTGCGCTGATTTTGGCGGTAGGACGCGCCTGACATGTGTGTCGGTGGCCGTCCTACGCCCCGCGGCCGGTTAAGACGCAACCGCCCCAGTGACCGCTTGCAAGTGATCACTGGGCCAGATAAGTTGCCAACTTTATTTTCGTTGTTGCCGGCTCCGGCGGAGACTTACGCCTAGGTCCCAACCATCATCTGCGATAACCGCCAATCAGAAATCAAAAATCTGCAATCAGCAGTCTCTAGTAGCGCTCGATGTCCGGGTCAATTTGCAGCGCCCAGGCGTCAATGCCGCCCTTGAGGTTGTAGACGTGCTTGAAGCCCTGGCGCTGGAGGTACTGCGTGGCCTGGCCGCTGCGCCCGCCCACGTGGCATTGCAGCACGATCTCGGCCTCGGGGTCGAGTTCTTTGGCCCAGTTCATTATTTGGGCCAGCGGCTTGAGCTGCGCGCCCTCAATGCGGCAGAAGGCGAATTCGTCGGCGTCGCGCACATCAATCAGCAGCGGCGGATTGGGGCCCTTCAGTTTTTCGTCCAACTCGCGAGCAGTAATTTCGGGCAGCATGGCAACCTCGTTGACTAGGACAGCGGCACAGGCATGAAGATCAATACAAAGATCAGCAGCGTCAAGATCGCCAGCAGCCGGCGGCCAGGGTCAAGCTGAGTGATCTGGTCGAGCGGCTCGGCGTACACGCGGCCGACCAGAAAGTAGATCAGCGCGGCATACAGCCACCAGCCGTTCCACAAGAACCCCAGGCCGAGCAAGAGCACCAAGATCACCGGCTGCACCTTGCGCATCTTCTGGCCGATGAGCACAAACAACGCGTGCCCGCCGTCGAGTTGCCCCGCCGGGATCAGATTCAGCCCAGTGACCAGCAGCCCCGCCCACCCGGCCCTGGCCACCTGGTTCAACTGCACATCCAGCGCGCCCAGCGGCGACGGGAAACCGATCAGGTAATAGCGCAGCATGTAGAGCAGCGGCGGCCACGCCCCAAAGCTGGCCGGTTCGGGCAGCAGCCGGCCGAACGCCAGGAACTTCATGAGGGCGTACAGGATCGAGTTGCCTTCCATCCCCAGCGCAACGCCCGGCGGCAGCACGGCCGGAATCCGCGCTACGGGTGAGGTCAGCAGCCCGTACATCAGCACCGGGATCGCCACCACCAACCCGGCCAGCGGCCCGGCCACGCCGATGTCGAGCAGCACGCGCCGGTTGGTGGGCGGCTCCTTGAGCTGAATGAACGCGCCCATCGTGCCTAAGAGCGTCGGCATGGGGATGAAGTAGGGCAAGGTCACGGCTATCTTGTGATAACGCGCCGCGAAATAGTGGCCGAACTCATGCGCCAGCAGGATGCCCAGCATTGAAACCGCGAACGGCCAGCCGCTCAGGATGACCATGATCCAGTCACCCAGCGTGGCGGGCTGGGGGCCGGTGTAGCCATAGCTGCCGCCCGTGAACAGCACGCTAATGAGCGTCAGCCCAAACAGGATCAGGTTGATGCTGACGCGGCTGGGTTTGGGGTCAATCGTGCCTTTCACCGCCAGCACTGCGGCGCGGTCGCCGTCCGGCCGGAAGAGCGGCGTGTAGCCCACCGCGCGGAACAGGCGCGCCGCCAGCGCATAGGCCGCCACCGAGTCCTGCGTCAGCCGGCCGCGAAAGCGCACGGCATACTGGCCGCCCTCGCCCTCGGTCGTGTCGTCCACCTGCATAAACTGCTGCGCCGCCGCGCGCAGCCGATTGATGTCTTCTGTGCCAACCATCGCCGCATTGCTGATCGGTAACATAGCCACTCCACCCAACGGAAAAGTCCGTCTATCTATTATAACCACGGGTTGACAGACCCCCCCAGGCGAATATACTGGCCCCTATCACTCTCTGCGGCCCAGCCCAACCTACCGCGTAGGCGACCCGCGCCGCACCTTGTTGAGGAATCGGATGTCTAACACTGCTTTTCGGATCAATACCCCCAAAGTCGTCCACGAGACCATTGAGGGCGAAGTCGTCATTATCAACCTCGACAGCGGCGCGTATTACAGCCTGGACCAGGCCGGCGCGGTGCTGTGGGGCGAGCTAGAGCAAGGGCGCGGCCTCGACGACCTGGCGCGCTACGTCGACGCCCATTACCTCACCAACGGCACCGACTCGGCCGCGGCGGTGCAGGCCCTGGTGGCCGCGCTGGTGGCCGAAGACCTGGTGCGCGCGGCCGGTCCAGCCGCCCCCGCTGTGCTCAGCGGCTCCCTGCCCGCCGGCCCCAGCCTCGGGCAGCGCCAATCCTTCGTAACCCCGGTGCTCCAAAAGCACACCGACATGCAAGACCTGCTGCTCCTCGACCCGATCCACGAAGTGGACGAGACCGGCTGGCCGAGCGTAAAGGCCTAACCGCCGGTGACGCCTGCCCCCCCGCTCCGCATACCGCTGGAAGTTCCAGGGGATCAACCAAAAAACGTCCGGGTGTCCCCGGACGTTTTTTATCAACAGGTGGCCCAGGCCTACGCCCAGGCCGAAGCGGCCGCTGGGCGCGTCACCGCCGACTACGTCATCGCCGGGCAGCGCGTGCGGCTGTGTTTCGCCGGGCCGGCGCTGCCGCCGTTGCTAACGCCCGCGCTCGCGCACCTGGCCGCCCCAGCCAGTGCTGCGCCCCCCGCCCTAACCATTCACTTGTGGGAAACCGAAACCACCGGCCAGCCGCCGCCGCCGCCCGCCTGGGCCTACAGCGACTTTCAGACCAACACCCTCATCGAGGGCTTCGAGACCGAGGCGCTGACCGTCGCCTTCGAGCTGGGCAGTAACGCGCTTAGCGTCATCCAGCACACCGACAACGCCGCCTACTATTGGGTCAAGCAGGCCGCCCAGGTGCCATACTACGACCAGGGTTCGCCGCTGCGCGTCATCCTCCACACCTGGCTCAGCCGGCGGGGCGTGCATCTGGTGCATGCCGGCGCGGTGGGCCGGCCGGCGGGTGGCGTGCTGCTCGTCGGGCGCGGCGGCTCCGGCAAGTCGAACACGTCGCTGGCAATGCTCGGCTCAACGCTGCACTACGCCAGCGACGACTACTGCCTCGTAACCACTGCCACCACCCCGCCCACCGCCTACAGCCTGTACAGCACCGGCAAGACGCACCCGGCCGACCTCAACCGGCTGCCGTTCCTGCGCCCAGCCATCGGCAACCTCGACCGGCTCGCTACTGAGAAAGCGCTGTACTTTCTGCACCAGCACTTTCCCCAAAAGCTGATCGGGCAATTCCCCGTGCGGGCGTTGCTGCTGCCGCGCGTGGGGGCCCAGGCGCAAACGCAGCTCACCCGCATCACGGCGGCGCAAGGCTTGGCGGCGCTGGCCCCCAGCACCGTCAGCCAGTTGCCAGGCATCCAGGCCAGCGACTTTCGGACCCTGGTGGCGCTGGCTCGTCAGGTGCCGAGCTATGTGTTGGCGGTGGGGCAAGACATGGACCACCTGACCAGCACCGTGACCGCCCTGGTCGACGACCTCATCGCCGCCGCGCCGCCAGCGTAACAGCCGGGACGTAATTCGGCGCGGCAGCCAGCACCCGCGCCAGCGCTGTCTGTGCCAGTTCAACGGCCTGGCAGTGCATCGCCGCCTGCGCCAAATACCAATCTACCCGCCAATGATCCAGCCCCAACCGCCGGGCCTGAGTGAACTCCGCCACCGCCAGTGCCGCGCGCCCCTGCCCGGCCAACACC
>JBBRZY010000243.1:0-7116 GCA_038252885.1 Anaerolineales bacterium
CGGACGTGGCCGTACTGCACGCGCTCGAGGCCGACACGCAGGGCAACGCCAAGCTGAACCGCAACTTGGGCGTAGACCTAGAATTGGCGCTGGCCGCCAAACGCGTAATCATCACGACCGAGGCAGTGGTCGACCGGCTCGGCAGCGTCGATATCATCGCGCCGCTGGTGACCGCGGTGGTCGCCGCGCCGCACGGCTGCTGGCCGACCTCGTGCCACCCGCTCTACTCAATGGACGGTGTCGAGGTGATGAACTACCTGGAAGCTTGCGGCCGCGAGGCTTTTGACGAGTATCTGCAAGCCCGGCTGCGGGCCGAGGTGCCAACCCTATGATCAGAACTTTGTATCGCAACAGCAAGGGCAACTTCACGACCGATGTCCCGACGACGCACTGGCGCATCCCGCTGGGCGACGACGGCGGCCTGTTCTGGGTCGATTTCGGCAGCGAGCCGCCCGAGAAGATCGAGCCGCTGCTGCGCGAGATCTTCAAGTTTCACCCCCTGGCGATTGACGACGCGCTGCATGAGTCACACGTCCCCAAGATCAACAACTGGGGCGACTACGTGTACGCCGTGTTTCATGGCGTGGACTACAAGCCCGACACCATCGAGCTGGAACTGCGCGAGGTCGATGCCTTCTTGGGCAAGAACTTCCTGGTCACCCACCATAGTGAGCCAGTGGAATTCGTGGACCGCCTATGGTCGAACTGCAACTCGGACCAGCGCCGGCTGGAGCGCGGACCCGACTTTTTGCTGTACGACCTGCTCGACATGCTGGCGGCCACGTATATGCCGGTGATCGACTCGATTGACGACACGATTGATCTGCTGGAAGACGAGACGTTCAACCGGCCCAGCCGCCAGACGCTGAACACGCTGTTCTCAGTCAAACGTGTGGCGCTGGCCATGCGGCGTGTCATCAGCCCGCTGCGCGAGGTGGTCAACCGGCTGGCGCGCGACGAGTACCCGATGATCGACGCCAAGGACCGCATCTACTTCCGCGACGTGTACGATCAGTTTGTGCGCCTGGCCGACATCAACGAGAGCCTGCGCGACCTGCTGAGCGGCACGCTCGACACCTACCTGTCGGTCACCTCTAACCGCACCAACGAGATCATGAAGGTGCTGACCGTCATGAGCGCGCTGTTCTTGCCTATGACGGTTTTAACCGGCTTTTTCGGCATGAATTTTGAATTTATCCCTTTCGGTCAGGTGTGGTTGGGGATCGTGGGCCTGATTGTGATGCTGGGGGTGCCGATTACGATGCTGGTCTTGTTTCGGCGGCGCGGCTGGATTTAGGGCCGTCGGCATAGGGTATAATCAGGCACGCAAGGCCGTTTACGGCCGTCAACAGGAGCTGGCATGGGTTTAGAAGGCAAATCGGCCGTGGTTACGGGTGCGTCGCGCGGCATTGGCCGCGCGATTGCGGAACAGCTCGCCCGCAACGGGGCCAGGGTCGTGGTCAACTACGCCAAGGACGAAGCCGGCGCGCAAGAAGCCGTGGCAGCCATTAAGGCGGCCGGCGGCGAGGCGTATGCGGCCCAGGCCGATGTGTCGGACTACAAGTCGGCCGAGGGCCTGATCAAGGGCGCGGTCGAGGCCTACGGCGCGGTCGACATTCTGGTGAACAACGCCGGCACCACCCGTGACATGGTCATCATGATGATGCCCGAAAGCGATTGGGACATCGTGATCCAGACCAACCTGAAGAGCGCCTTTAATTGCTCCAAGGCGGCGGTCAAGACCATGCTGCGCAAACGTAGCGGCCGCATCATCAACATCACCTCCGTCAGCGGCATCGCCGGCAACGCTGGGCAGACCAACTATTCGGCCAGCAAAGCCGGGCTCATCGGCTTCACCAAAGCGCTAGCGCGCGAAGTGGCGGCCCGCAGCATCACCGTCAACGCGGTTGCGCCGGGGTTTGTGCCGACCACCCTCACCGGCGACCTGCCGGCCGACCTGAAAGAAGCCTCCCTCAAGGCCATCCCGCTGGGCCGCTGGGGCACGCCCGAAGAGATCGCTCACGCCGTGGCCTTCCTGGCCTCCAACGAGGCCGGCTACATCACCGGCCAGGTGTTGAGCGTCGATGGCGGCATGGTGATGGGCTAACCGCATGAGCGCCGCCGAACCCCGTCCAGGCAAGACCACCATCGCGCCAGAAGTGCTGTTGACCATTGCGCGATTGTCAGCGCTGGGCGCGCGCGGCGTGGCCCGCACCAGCCCGGTGCCGGGCGGCGTCAACCGCCTATTCAAGCGCGGGCTCGATGACGGCGTGCGGATCGAATTCAAAGATCAAGCGGTCGCAGTGGATTTGTACCTCGTCATCGAGCATGATCAGAATGTGCGCGATGTGAGCCGGGCCGTGCAAGCGGCCGTGGCGCGCGCCATCGAGGAGATGGTTGGAATGACCGTCTTGGCAGTGAATGTGCATATCGAGGATATCGCTTATCCAGAACAGGAGCCGCAATAGGCGCTAACCGGCGGTCTGGGGCCACGCCGCGACCCGTTTTTGCCAATCGACAGCTGGTATGAAAGCCCGACGTAAAGCTCGAACAGTCGCATTACAAGCGTTGTATGAGATTGACTGCACGAATCATTCGGCCGACTATGTGGTCGAGCAGCGGCTCATCGAGCAGCCGCTTAGCCCGGACCTGCACGATTTTGCGCGCCAGCTCGTAACGGGGGTGATCGCCTTTGCCCCCCGGCTCGACAAGCTTATTCAACAATTCGCCCCGGAATGGCCGCTCGATCAGATGGCGATCATCGACCGCAATATCTTGCGGATCGCCATTTGGGAGTTTGGGGCCGACCGCCAGACGCCGATCAAGGTCGCGATTAACGAGGCCGTGGAATTGGCGAAGCTGTATGGCTCCGACAGCGCCCCGCGCTTTGTGAACGGCGTATTGGGCGCGCTGGCGGCGCAGCAAGCCGAGATCCAAATTGTTTTTGGAGATCAGGCGGCGCCGGGGCATAGGCAAGACGATGGGAGCGCCGGTTAACCGGCGGGCCGGTTAACTGGCCGACAACTGGTATGGAATTCTTAGGCATCGGGCCACTCGAATTTCTTCTAATTTTCGTCATCATCCTCCTGGTCCTTGGGCCGAAGGATATCGAGAAGACGGCGCGCAACCTGGGCAAAGGGCTGAACCGCATCTATCGGTCGCCCAACTACCAGGTGATTCGCAAAGCATCGGAAGAAATCCGTAATCTGCCGGCGCGCCTGGCGGCCGAAGCTCAACTCGACGAGCTCAAAGACTTGACCGACTTCAAGGACCTGGAAAAGGACCTCACCGATACGGTTAAAGAAATCAACACCGCCGCGGCCGACCCCTTGAAGGCCTGGGTCGAAGAGTCAAAGAAGGTTGAGGGCGAGATCAAGGCCGGCGTGCGGGCGGACATTAAGGCCGCCGCCAATGGCGCCGCCGCGCCCGAAGTGCGTCCGCCCAGCAACGGCACGCCCCCCGCCCCGGAAGTTGAAAACAGCATCGCCCCGCCACCGGCCACCCCACCGGTGGCCAGCGCCCCCCCCCCCGCGGTCTCACCCCCACCGGTCATGCCGCCCCCGGTTGCGCCGACCAAAACGCCGGTTGTCAACACCCCCACCACCCCGCCGGCCGACCCGCCGACGCCAGTGCCGCCGGCCCCCAACCGGCTCGCTTAGGCCAACGCTATGAAAGCCCTACTTCGACGTATTTGGATGATTCTGACGTGGCCGTTCCGCACGATTGCGGCCGGGTTCCGCGCAATTGGCCGCTCGTTCCGGCGGTTCACCGGCTTCTTCACCGATGTCCCCGAAGAAGTGTCGCTGCAAGAGACGGTCAGCGAAGCGCTCAGCGGCCAAGAAGGCCTCTTTGGCATCCTGGGCGGCCTGGGCGAGCATATAGACGCCCTGCGCATCCACATCCTGCGCTCGGTGATCGCGCTGGCCCTCACGACCGCCGTCAGCTTCCTCTTTGCCCAACAACTCATGACCATCCTGGCCGGGCCGCTGGGCGACCTGTCCCTGCTGCAAACCATCGAAGTGACCGAGTCGATCGGTGTGTACATGCGCGTGGCGCTGCTGAGCGGGCTGGCTCTGGCGATGCCATGGATCTTGTTGGAGATATTTCTGTTCATCGCGCCGGGGCTGATGCCGCGCTCGCGTCTGACGCTGATGTTGGTGATCCCGATGGCCTCGCTGCTGTTTATCTGCGGTATCGTCTTCACGTACTACGTGATGCTGCCGCCCTCCATTGATTTCCTTCGCAATTTTGGCTCTTTCAAAACGGCCTGGCGACCGTCTTCTTACTTCAGTTTGGTGACCAATCTGATGTTGTGGATCGGCATCTCGTTCCAGATGCCCATGGTGATTTACGCGCTGGCCTCGATCGGCCTGATCAAGGCCAAACAACTGGCCACCCAGTGGAAGATCGCCCTCGTGATCATCACGATCATCGCCGCGATTATCACGCCTACGGTGGACCCGGTGAACCAAGTGTTGGTGATGGCCCCGATGATCGCGCTGTACGGCCTGAGCATTGTCGGCGCCATGCTGGCCGAGTCACTGCGCAAGCGCTCGCTGTCAGCCCGCGCGGCCGGCTAAGCGGGGGAATCAGTGGACGAGGTGCTGCACCTGCTGCCAGCAGCCACCTACGCGGCCAGCGCCGGGCAAGCCGTAGCGGTGGCGTGTCCGCCGGGTGGTTTTCTTCATCTGACGCAAGACCCAAAGGTGTTGGTGCAGGTCGCCAACACCTTTTTGCGTTCTACCTCGGGTGATTTTCTGGTGCTGGTGGTCGACCCGGCCCGCCTGACGGCCGAGCTGCGCTGGGAGCCGCCCGACCCGCCGGCCGCGCCGGGGACCGCTATGTACGGCCAGCTGTTCCCGCATCTGTATGGCCCAATCAACCGCGAAGCAGTGGTCGCCGTGCGCCCCGCCCTGCGCGCACCAGACGGCACATTTCTGCAAACTTAGTCCCCCATGACCTCCAGCCAACAACTCGCCGCCCGCCTGCCCGACCTGCCCCGCTGGGTGGAGGTCCGCGACCTGCTGCTGGCGGACGAGGCCACGGTGTACGGCTGGCAGACCGAGCCTGAGCTGGCCGCCGTGGCGCGCGAGACCGACGGCCAAGTTGCGTTCGTCATCGGCGCGCCCGACCTGGCGGCGGTGATGGCGGCGGTGCGCGGCCTGGCCGGCGAAGACAGCGGCTTGATCGCGCCCGAGGCAGTGGCCGACCGGCTGCTGCCGGCGCTGCCGGGTTGGCGGCGCACGCGCATTCGCTTGCACACGCTGCCAGACCTGGCGCGGCTGCCCTCCGCCGAGGCTGGGCAGGTTGAGTTCATCGACGTGGCGGTGTTGGACGGGCAAGCCATCGAAGAGGAGTTGTTGGGCGAGCTGCGCAGTGGCGCGCAACACTCGCTGCTGGCGGCCACCCACGTGAGCGGCCAGCCGGTGGCGTTTTGCTACGTGTCGTCGCAGTCCGAAACCTGGTGGGACATCGCCGTGGACACGCTGCCCGCTCATTGGCGGCGGGGGTACGCCGGGCTGGCGGTGACGCACATGATCCGGCACATGCAGACGCAGGGCAAGCAGCCGGTGTGGCAGGCGGTGGAGGACAACCCGGCGTCGTGGCGGTTGGCCGAGAAGTTGGGCTTTGTGCAGATAGATGAGTTGGCGCTGTTTCAGCCGCCGGAGTAACCAACCACGGCTTTGGCGTTCACTGGGGCAGTCATGCGCCTTCGGGTCGCGACGTACAACATCCTCAACGGCGGCAGTGGCCGCGAAGCACAATTGATTGAAGTGCTGGCCTCAGTTGGCGCGGATGTAATCGTGCTGCAAGAGGCCTACGACAATGGACTCGTGCCGCGCCTAGGAACCGCGCTCGGCATGGAGGCCGTTGTTGAAACCAGTAATTCATCGCGCCGCGTGGCGCTGTTGAGCCGACTTCCCGTCCGGAGTGTTGCAAACCATCGGCGCTTTCCACCCATTGGGCGCAATGTGCTCGTGGCAACGGTTGAGCTGTCAGATCGCCGGACGGTGCGCGTCATTGGACTGCACCCAGTTGCCAGCTTGTGGTTTGGCTTCGAGCTATGGCGCTGGTGGGAGGCCCAATATGCTCTGCGGCTGGCGGCGCCGTATGAGGCGCATTGGTGCCTACTGGCCGGCGACCTGAACGCCATCGCGCCCGGCGATCGGGTGGGCCTCGCAGAGATGCCGCTGTGGCTGAAGTGGACTTTGCGGACCCAAGGCGGTCGCGCCTTTGGCTGGTCTATCTCCGCCTATGGCCGGGGTGGACTTACCGACACGTACCGCCATCTGCATCCAACAGAAGATGGTTTTACGCTCCCCGCAGATAGACCAAATGCCCGGTTAGACTTTATCTTTGCGAACGGCACGCTGTTGCCATTTCTGACGCTTTGCGAGGTAGTCGACTCACCAAGCGCGGTATTGACGGCGTCGGATCATCGCCCGCTGGTGGCCGAATTTGTCTTCCCAGAGTGAGCTACTGGCAGATCAGCACCGGCACCTGGGCGTCGCGCAGGAGTTGGTCCACCGAGCTGCCTTGAAGCGCCTCGACTACCGGGTTCGCGCCGTAGCCGCCGATGGCGATCAGGTTTGCGCCCTGGTCGGCCACCACGCTGAGCACCGCGTCGGCCACCGAGCCGCTGTCGCGCACAATGAAGTCGGCTTCCAACTCGTGCAGTTCCAGGTAGGCGCGCGCGTGAGCCAGCACCGCGTCGGTGGCGATGGCTTCCTCGTGCACCGTGACGATGTGCAGCGGCGTGTGGCGCGTCTCAGCAAAATACGCGGCAACGAAGAGCGCTTCCTCGCCCTTGGGGCTGCCGTCGTAGGCCAGCACCACCCGCTCGGCCCCGCCAGTCGACGCGGGCACGGCCAACACCGGCCTGGGGCAGCGCCGAATGATGGTGCGAAAGCCGGACGTGAGCTTGGCCCACAACTGCGGCGCTGGCGGGAAGGCCAGGTTGAGCACCACCAGGTCGTTGAGGGCCGCCAGCCGGTAGATCAACCGCGCAGTTTCGCCCACCTCCACCGCCAGTGTGCCGGTCAGCCCGGCGGCCTGGCAGCGCGCCACAAAGTCCTCGCGCACCGCCTGCGCGGCGGGGGCGGCCTGCTCGGCCTC
>JBBRZY010000244.1:0-7072 GCA_038252885.1 Anaerolineales bacterium
AAGACCGCCAGCGGGGCATGGGCAGGGGTGAGCACCAACCGCCGCCGCCGGCCCGTCATCCACTGCAGCGCGTAGACGAAGAACACACTGCCCAGCGCCAGGTCGAGGAAGGTGGGCGTGAAGACGATCTTGACTGGCAGCGCGGCGAAGGGCAGCAGCGTGATGATGCCAATCGCGCCCCACAGGCCCACCTCTAGGCTGGTGAGGGCCCACAGGCCGGCCGCCAATGCCAGCAACCCGGCGACAGCCAGGATCGGCCCGGCAAAGCCCAGCAGCGCGCCCAGCGCCACAGACACGAGCGCCAGGCCAACCCCCAGCGCCACGGTTGGCCCCCACCCGCCCCGCAGCGGACTCACGCGCGGCCCGTTGGCCGGGCTCATCGGGTGACCAGCCCTTCGATCACGATCATGTCTTCCGGCCAGCGCGTGCCGTCGGGGCGAAAGGCGGGCAGCCGGTCGCCGGTGGCTGGGTCGTAGAGGCCCAGGCGCAGGTCATAGCGGCCGGGGGGCAGGTCGGCCGGCAGCGCAATCAGGTGCGTGTCAGTGACGGTTGCGCCGGGCAGCCAAGCGGTGGTGGGCCAGTCGCCGTTCAGGGGCGGCGCGTCGGCCGGCTCCATCGCCAGCGCGCCCGTGGCCGACACCAGGTGCAGGAAGACGGTGTAAGCCACCGGCGGCGGGTCGGCAGTCAGGTCGAGATGCCAATAGAGCGTCAGCGACAGCGGGCCGGCGGCGGTGGTGGTATTGGGCACGGCGGCGTAGCCCACCAGGTCGAGGCCGCGGTCAAAGGCCGTGTCAAGCTGCACGGGCGGCTCGGGTTGAAGCAGCTCGGTGCGCGTCACGCGCGCCACCGGAAACTTGACCGACTCCAGCGGCGCGCCGGCGGCCGTGGTCAGGAGCATAGGCGCTTCTGGGTGCGCGCGCCACATGGCAACTTCGAGCGATAGCACACTGGGCCAGGTGGCGGTGCGCGCGACTTGGAGCGAGTAGGTGTCGGCGTAGATCACGCCGGGCGTCCATTGGGTGGTGGCGCCGTTGCCACCGCCCGGCCAGGTGTCGAGCTTGGCGACCTCCTCGATGCCGCCGCGCCCGAGCACATGCAGGGCCAGCACGTCGTCGGAGGTGATCGGCTGCAAAGCCTGGAAGAAAAGCGTCACGGTGAACTGGTCGCCGGGGCGCACGGGCGCGGTCTGGCTGGCGTAGCCAAGCAACTGAATTGTGTTGGCGAAGGTGGCGTCGAGCGGGTGGAAGTTGCGCGGCAATTGCTTGACCGTGAGCGGGGTCGGGCCAACGTAGCGCGGCGCGATGAAGGCGGGCGGGATGATGATCGCCACCAGCGCCAGCGCCGCCGTGAGCGTGAGCACGAAGCCGCCCGCCCAGCCCCGCCCGGCCCGCAGCCGCAGCAGCGGGCGCGCCCCCGAGAGCACCCCCGCCGCCAATAAGGTCGATAACGCCCCGAGTGCGCCGAACATCAGGCGACCCTGCGAGGCGGGGGTCTGCTGGCTCCAGCGCACCACGCCGGCCAGGGTGAGGAGCGCGTAGAGCGCCAGCAGCGCCACGGCCGGGCTAAGGCGCACCGGCCGCCGCAGCAGCGCCAACACCCCGCCGGCGATGGCCCAGGCCGTCAGGATGCCATAAAAGGTGTGTACCCACACGGCCGGCAAGATCGAGAACACGCCGAACACCGCCCAATAGGAGAGATAGAAGCCGTACCACTCCTCACGCAGCAACGTGAGCAGCCCAATGGGGGGCGTGCGCGGCCCGGCGATGGCGATCATGGTGTTCAGGCCCAGCCAATCGCCGTAAAGCTGGTAGTTACGCAGATACCACCAGCCGCAAATGGCGACAGCCAACGCGAACATGACAACCAACCGCACCCCAGCCGTCAGCCAGGCGGCGCGCGCGCGACCCGGCCCGGCCGCCCGCAGCGCCGCCGTAACCACGGTCAGGGCGGCTACCGGCCAGAGCACCAATCCGCTGATCTTGGTGAGCGCCGCCAGCCCCAACAACATGCCGACCAGCGAGGTGCGCCACAGCGCGTTGCGAGTCGGGCGTTCGAGCAGCGTCAGCATGATCCATAGCGCGCCGGTGCACAGCAGCGTGAGCAGCGTGTCGTTGTTGACCGAGGCGTTAATGAACAGCACCTGTGGGCTGAGGCCGGCCAGCGCCGCCGCCAGCACCGCCAGCCACGGGTCGCCCAGCGCGGTCAGCGCCAGCCGGTAGACCAGCACCATCGTGACGGTGCTGAGGGCCAGCGACAGCCAACGCACCACATGCACCGCCAGCGTGGTGCCGGTGTAGGGCGGCCCGGTCTTGAGGGGATGGCGATAGGCATTGACGTCGTGCGGGTTGCCGGGCGCGTGCCGCACAAAGGGGTTGTGGACAAACAGCGTGTCCCAATCGGGCGTCGGCAGGCGGCCAGCCAGCGCGGCCATGACGACGTAGTACAGCGGCGGCTGGCTGCCCTCCTGCTCCCAGGCCGCCAGATGAGCGGGGTCTTGCACCGGCAGCCCCTGGCCCTGCGCCAGCCCGCGAATATAGGCAAAGTGAAAGCCCTCGTCGGGCGCTTCAAAGATCGGCGTGGCGCGGTCGAAGAGCAGGCCAATGCCCACGTGTAGCAGCACCAGCAGCGTCACCCAGCGCTTGGCGTTGCGGTAAACGCGGGCCGAGCGAGCGCCGCTCAAGGCAGCACCCGCACTCGGCTGAGGAAGACGAAATCGGCGTCGGTCGGGCGGCCGTCGTCGGCGAAGGCCTGCAGGCGCACGCCGGTCAAGTCGTACAAGCCGACTTCCACGTCATACTGGCCGGGCGGCGTCTCGGGCTTAATGAAGACCACATACGGGTCGCGAACGATCTGGCCCACGCGCCAGTTAACCGTCGGCGCTTCGCCTGCTTGCGGCCAGCCGTCGGCCCCGCCCCACAGCGATTCGCCCAGCCCGCGCACGTGCACGAAGACCGAGTAGTTGGCCGGCACCGGCCCCAAGGCGCGCCAATAGAGCGTCACGTGCAGTGGCTCGCCTGGGCGCAGGCTGCGCCGATCCATGTCGTAACCCAGCAACTCAATCTGATTAGCAAAGTTCTGTCCAAACGGGTTCGGGATCTCGCCCAACTCCGGCGTGTATACGTGCTGCCGCGCCAGGATGCTCACGGGCGCGAGGTGCAGCGCGTCGGCGCCATCGGCCAGCGGCGCGCGCGCGCCATCGGCCAGGTCGTACAGCCCCACTACCACCGAGGCCGCCGTGGGCGCGTAGGCCGCTTCGGGTATGGCGATGACATAAGCCTCGGCCCAGGTGTCGCCCGGCGGCAGCAAAGTGGTCGCCAGTGCGCCTTGGCCGGGGTAGCGGTCACGCTGGGCCAGGATCACCCCGGCATCATCTACTACGTGCACAAACACGCTCCAGTTGCGGTCCATGGCAATCAGGCTTTGCCAGTAGAGCGTCAGGCGCAGCGCCTGGCCGGGCTGGGCGGCCTCAGTTTGCAGGTCATAGCCCAACAGCCGCAACTCGCCCCCAAAATCTACCCCCTGCCCCTCGGCCAGTTTGACCGAGATGGCGGCCATGGCCTCGGCCGTCAACGGCGCGGGCGGCGCGTAGTGCGGCGCGATGATGGTGAAGGGTACCACGGCGGCCAGCCCAGCCATCCCAGCCACCGCCAACGCCGGCAGCCCGCGCCATATACGTCCCAGACCGGCGGCCAACAGCACACCAATGACGCTGATGGCTGGGAAGATCAGCCGCCCCTGCGAGGCCCAGGTGAGGCTGGTCCAGCGGATCAAGCCGACCACGATCAGCACCAGCCAGGCCAGCAGCAGCGCCCAGACCGCCACATCGGCCCAGGCGATGGGCGTAGCGCCAGCGGGTGGCCGGCCGGGGATTTGGCGCTTGCTACCACGGCTCGACTTCACGTTGGCGGCTGGCGCGGGCCGTGAACGGCGCGTGAAGAAGGCGCGGCCAGCCAGAACGAGCGAGGCGGCCCAGGCAGCCACCCGCCGCCGCCGCGCCAGCCAGAGGCCGAGGCCCACCACCAGGCCGGCCAGCGCCACGCCGGCCATGCCGGTCAGAAGGGTGTAAGTCCAGTCGGGCAGCGGCACGCTGACGCCGCCGAACAGGCCCCAATAGGCCTGCACAAAGCCCACGCGTTCACCACACAACTGCCAGAGCGTGGCGGGGTGCGGCCGCGCCCCCACCGTGGCGAGGAAGGCGTTCCAGCCGAGCAGGTCGCCGTAGTGCACCAGGTTGCGGACGAACCACCAGCCGCTGATCAGCAGCGCCAGCCCATAAATCACGGCCAGCGGCGTGAGCAGGGGTCGCAGGTGTCCTACCCAAGTGCTTAGACCGGCCCGATGCCGAATAAGTTTCGCGGCGATCAGGGCGGCCCCGGCCAGCGGCCAGAGCCCCAGCGCCGACGACTTGCTGAGCGCCGCGCCGCCGAGCAGCAGGGCCATGGCCACCACCTGCCAGCGGCTGGGCGCTTGCGGGGCGCGCAGCCAGTGAGCCATCAGCCACAGCGCGGCGGCCGAGAGCGTGATTGCCAGCGTGTCGTTGTTGACCGAGGCGCTGATGAAAACGAACATCGGCGTAAAGGCGGTAAAGCCCGCCGCCGCCAGGGCCACCCCTTCGCGCCCCGGCCGGGCCTCCAGCGCGAGTCGGAAGGTGAAGTAGACCGTGGCCGCGCCCAGCAGCACCGACAGCAGCCGGATCAGCCGCACCGCCAGCACCGTGCCAGTCCACGGCCAGCCTTCGCGCTGCGTGTGGATGACGATGTTGTTGTTGCCGTCGGGCGTGATAACGCCGTTGTCGGCGTGCGGGTTCACCCAGCGCACTTCCGGCATGTCGCTGGTGTCAATCCAGCTGGTGGCCAGCGCCATCAGGGCGTAGTACAGCGGCGGCTGGCTGCCTTCCTGCCGCCACGGGCCGGGGTTGGCTGGGTCTTGCACCGGCAGCCCGCTGCCATCGGCCAGGGTCTTGACCATCGGGTAGTGCCACAGCTCGTCCGACACCTCGAACAGCGGCGTGACGACGGCATAGACGCTGCCAAGCAGCACAAAGCCGGCCAGCAGCAGCGGCAGGCCGATACGGCGCAGCGGCGAGGCTGCGCTGCGCACCGCGACGGGAGGACGAGGAGTGGTGGTATTCATGCCAATAGCCGGCACAGGCCCAACCTAGATGGAGCGATAGAAATCCAGCGTGCGCGTTGCGATTTGATCCCAGCCGAAGCGCGCGGCCAGTGCCAGCGCGCCCTGACTGAGCCGGGCGCGGACGGCCGGCGCGTCGAGCAGACCGGTCACGGCCAGCACCAGGGCCGGGGCAGACTCGGGCGGCACCAGGCGAATGTTCTCGCCATCGCGCAACTCGGGCAGTGGTTCGAGCGGCTGCGTGGTGATCACCGGGCAGCCGTGGGCCAGGGCGGCCAACAGGCTGCCCCGCCGGAATGATACCCCATCCCGGTAGGGGAGCACGACCGCGTCGCAGGCCAGCAGGTTAGCCGAGACTTCCGCGCTGGTGATGTAGCCGGTGCGCGAAATGCGGTGGCCAATATCATAGCGCTTGATTTGCTTCTCTATCTGCGCGGCGAAAGCCACATCAGTGGGGTCGCTGCTGCCGGCCTCGCCGCCGATGAGCACCAGCCGCACCTTGGCCTTGCGGTCATCCAGCACGGCCAGGGCGCTGATGAGCGTGTCGCCGCCCTTGGATGCGTTGAGGAAGCCGAAGTAGCCCAGCAGCATCCCGCCCGGCGGCACGCCCAGTGCCGCCCGCCAGACCGTGCGGTCATACTCGGGCGGCGGCTCCGGGGCGATGTTGGTGCCGATGGGGATGTGGGTAAGGTGCCGCACGCCGCGCCGTTCGAGTTCCGCGCCGTCGGCCGCGTCGGTGACGATGACGCCCGCGGCCCTACGGGCCAGGTGGTTTACCGCCCGTCGCCGCAGCCCGCCCGCCTTGGGGAACAGATACGGCTCGCGCAGATCGTGGAAGGTGACGACGACCGGCAACCCGGCGACATCAGGCAGAAAGTGAATCGGGGCCGCGAGCCCGTAGGCGGCGGTCTGAAACTGCACGTTGAGCACGTCCAGCTTGAGCTTACGCGCCAGCCAGCGCACTTGCAGCAGCGCGCCCCAGCCCCATCGCCCAACGACGGGATGGACCGCGAAGCGGCCGTCGCCGCGCGCGCGCTGGTGGGTGATGACGTGCACCTCGGCCCCGTGCGCGGTCAGGGCCAGCGCCAGCTCGCGGGTGAAGTCACCCACGCCGCCCGGCTTCGGCGGGTACTCGCCCGTGACGAGGCCGACTCGCATTAGCCGCGCAGCCCCGAGCGCAGCACGGCGCGATAGGCGGCCACGCGTTCGCGGCGCAAGGCAGGCTTGTGGCCCAGCAGCCCTTTGACGGCCTCCACCACCAACTGCATAGCGAACTGCGCTAACAGCCACCAGCGCAGCAGCGTCGCCGCCAGCGCGCCGTGATATTTGCGCACATAGCGCACCTTACTGGTGTTGAAGCGAATGTGCGTGGCGGCCGGCACCTGCGCGCTCGACCGCGCCTCGGCATGGATGACGCGCGCCGCCGGCAGATGCACCACGCGCCAGCCCGCGGCCCGCAGCCGTCGCTGCCAATCAAGCTCCTCTGAGTACATAAAAAAGCCCTCGTCCAGCCCGCCCACTTGCTCCCAGGCCGCCCGGCGGACGAACAGCGCCGCGCCCACCAGCCAATCGACCTCGGCCGGGGCGTCGGAGGGCAGGTCGTCGGCATAGTAGCGGCGCAGCCAGCCGGGGGGGGCCAGGCGCTGGAGCCAGGTGCTCTCGAGAAACGTCAGCGCCAGCGAGGGGAAGCGCCGCCGCGTGCTCTGCGGCCCACCCGCGGGCCACAACAACTGTGGACCCACCAGACCGACGGCGGGGTGCTCGTCCAAGTAACGCTGCATCACTGCCAGCGCATCGCCGATAATTTGCGTGTCTGGGTTTAGGATCAAGAGGTAGCGCCCGCGCGCCTGGGCCAGGCCGGCATTGTTGCCGCGCGTGTAGCCGAGGTTTTCGGCGCTGGCGATCAGGCGGACGGTGGGGAAGTCGGCCGTGACCATGGCGG
>JBBRZY010000245.1:0-7063 GCA_038252885.1 Anaerolineales bacterium
CAAGCAAATTTGGCAGCATGAGTGTTTTCAGATAGCCGGTTCGCTGGCGGATAGCTTAAAATTCCCGCCTAAGATTCAAGATCGGCTGCTTTCAGCCTTGTGTTACACGCCCTGACGGCGTGGCTTGGATAAAGTCTAGCTAAGGCTTACGCGCGCCGGTCTTGGCCGCACTCTTCTTGGCGGCGGCCTGTCGCCGCGCCGGCTTGCGCACCGCCACTTCGCCGCCCTCGTCCAGCAGGAAGGCCAGCACCGCCTTCTGCGCGTGCATCCGGTTCTCCGCCTGCTGAAAGACCACCGACTGCGACCCGTCCATCACCTCATCCGTAATCTCCTGGTTGCGGTGCGCCGGCAGGCAGTGCAGCACCAGCGCGCCGGGGGCGGCCTCGGCCAGCAGTTGGCTGTTCACCTGGTATGCCGGGAACACCAGCTTGCGCTTCTCAGTCTCGGCCTCCTGGCCCATGCTGGTCCAGGTGTCGGTGTACAGCACATCCGCGCCGGTCACGGCCTCGTGCGGGTCGCGCAGGAACAGCAATTCCGAGCCGCTGTCCTCAGCGATGGCGCGCGCGCTGGCAATCGCCTCCGGGTTCAGGTCGTAGCCTTCAGGTGACGCCAGCGTGAAGTTCGCGCCCAACTTGGCGCAGATGTGCATCAGCGACACGGCCACGTTGTTGCCGTCGCCCAGGAACGTCACATTGACACCCTTCAGCGTGCCCTTGTGCTCCACAATCGTCAGTGCGTCGGCCAGCGCCTGGCACGGGTGGTTGTAGTCCGACAGCCCATTGATGACCGGCACGCTCGCGTACTGCGCCAGTTCCAGCACGTGCGCGTGGGCGAACGTGCGCGCCATGATGGCCTGCACATAGCCCGACAGCACCCGCGCCACATCCGCCACGCTCTCGCGCCCGCCCAGCCCAATTTCATTGGGCGACAGGTACAGCGCGTCGCCGCCCAGGTGGCGCATGGCCATGTCGAACGACACCCGCGTGCGCAGCGATGGCTTCTGGAACACCATCCCCAGCACCTGCCCCTTCAAGATCGGGCGGTTGCCGCCGCGCCGGCGCTCACGCTTCAGGCGCAGGGCCAGGTCCAGCAGGTGCTGCAGCTCTTGCGGCGTGTAGTCGGCGAGTTGGAGAAAGTGGCGCATAAGTCCTTCTTTGGGGGTGAAACTATAAACCGCGCGTGCAAAATGAGTATAGCATGGCGACCGGGCGCTACATCACGTCCGGCGCTTGAATCACCAGCAAATGCAGGGCATTCGCCAACCCCTGGCGCGCCGCCGCCACCAGCCGCAGCCGGCTTTGGCGCACCGCCGCCTCCTCGGTTTGCAGCACCGGCACCGAGTGGTAAAAGCCATGAAAGGCCTTGGCCAGGTCGTACACATAGTTGGCGATGTGCAGCGGCTTGTAGTCCGCCGCCGCCTGCCGCACCACGCTCGGGAAGCGCGCCAGCAGGTCGATCACTTCGATCTCGGTCTTCTCCAGCGCGTAGTGAAAGCCCTCGTCCCCCGCGCCGGCCGTCTGCCCAGCGGCCCCTGCCTTCTTCAATAGGCTGTTGGCCCGCACATAGGCGTTCTGAATGTAGGGCGCGCTCTTGCCGTCGAAGCTCAGCGCCGCCTCCCACTCGAAGGTGATGTCACGCAGCGTGTCCACTTCGAGCATCGCGTAGCTGATCGCGCCCAGCCCCACCTGCGTGGCGACGGTGTGGCGCTGGGCCTCGTCCAAGTCCGGGTTCCGCTCAGTGATAACGGCCTGCACCCGCTTGTAGGCCTCGTCCGCCACGTCCTTGAACAGCACCACGTTGCCCTTGCGCGACGACATCGCCCCTTCCGGCAGGGTCACGAAGCCATACGCCAGGTGGAAGCACTTGGCCGCCTGCGGGAAGCCCCACAGCTCCAGAATCTTGAACGCTTGCTGGAAGTGTAAGCTCTGGCGCACGTCCACCACGTAGATCGAACGGTCCACGTGGTACTGGTTGAACTTGTCCCGCGCCAGCGCCAGGTCTTTGGTCAAGTACAGCGTGGTCCCGTCGCTGCGCAGGATCACCGCGGTGCGGTATTTGTCTTTGGTCAGGCCCAACTGCTCGTCGATCTTCACCACCACCGGCCCGGCCGGGCGCTGGTCCTCGGCGATGCCGCGCGCGATCAGCTCGTCCACAATCGCCTTGCTCGGCTCGTCCACTTCGCTCTCGTAGAAGAAGACCTCAATGTGGATGTCGAGCATCTCCAAACTCGCGCGCAGCTCGGCCAGGCTCCACTCGCGCGTCACGCTCCACAGGGCCCGCACGTCCTTGTCGCCCGCATCCCAATCGCGGTACATCGCCCGCCGCTCGGCGTCGTACGCTTCGCGCTGGGCCTTCTGCTCGGTCGTCTCGTCCGGCTTGGCTTCCAGTAGGGCGGTGGCCTCGGCGTAGATCTTCAGCAGCCACTGGCCGCGCTCGTGCAGCCCGGCCGGCTCTTGCCCCTGATAGAACTTCTGGTAGGCCCACATCACCGTAATCACGCCCAGGCCGATGTCGCCCGGATACGAAGCGCGCACGGTCGGGTAACCCGCGAACTCCATGATGCGCGCCAGCGACTCGCCCACCAGCGCGTTGCGGGCGTGCCCGAAGTGAAACGAGTGATGGGTGTTGGGCTGGGCGTACTCGACCATCACGCGCTCGGTCTGCGGCGCGCCGCGGCCGAACTGGGCCCCCTCGCTGATAGCCGCCGCCGCCACGCGCCCGGCGAAGCTGGCCGTGTCAAAATAGGCGTTGACGTAGGCCTTATCGGCCGCCAGGCGCGTGAACCCAGTCGGCAATTCCATCTGTGCCGCCACCAGCTTCGCTAGCTCCTGCGCGCGGGCCGGCACGTTCACCTTCTTGCCCGCCTTGGCCTCCGCCGCCGCCGCCAGAAAGCAGATATTCGTGCCCTGGCCCCACTCGCCCGCGAAGGGAATCGGCTGCCACTTGATTTCGCCGGCCGCCGGCACGCCCTGCGCCGCCAGCACCGCGTTGATGCGTTCACCTACACTTGCCAAGTCTTGCTCAAACATTGTGCTCATACTCCAATTCGGAGCGCGATTTTAGCACGGGAACGGCTTCTCAGTCATGGGCATTTCGCCCGTCATTGCCGGGCCATCTGGTGGTTGGAGTGGAGGGGGAGAAAATTGGGGACTCAGGGGATGCTGCGCTAGGGACTCGGGGGACTCGGGGGACTCGTGGGCGGATTGATCACGTGGCCGGGGTTGTCAGAAGGCAGTGGCTTGGCCGGGTGCTTGTCGCACGAAGCGTTGATGAAATTGAGATTTCGTCTAATCTTGTCTCGGGCCGTGTGCCGCTGGTTGAAGTTGGGAGGCGGCTTCATCAGCCTGCGGTCACATCCGCCGCTTCCAGTCGCCTCCCCGTGCCTCGCGCGGCTCGATCTCTATCGCGCGGATTAGACGAACACTACAACTGCCAGACCTGCGTGCGCTGACCTCGCGCTCGCTACTTCACCGAATACCCGTTTCATCCGTTTTGGCGAAGCCCATCCGTTGCCACCGCGCGCTTCTCGATCTCCAGCAGATGATCGGTCACATGCCACAGCGAGCGCCGCACAAAGTAGCGCGGTGCCCAGCGTTGCCCGCCGCGCGGCCCGATCTTCTCGGTCTCGCCGCGCACAGCGGCTCCTAAGCCTTCCACCACCGCCGCGCCGACCGGCGCAATCGCGGCGATCTGGTTCAGCGGGCCGGGGTGCTTGAACTTCCAGCCCAGTGTCGCCAGGTAGCCCTGTTGCGCCTCCAGCACATGCCGCACGATCTCCCCCAACTCACGTCCGCCGCCGCGTGGGCCCTTGCTGAGCGCCTGGCCCTGGGCCGCTTCCGCCGCCCCCGCCAGCGAAGCAAAGCACGCCGCAATGATCTTTTCATAGCGCTTTAGCTCGGCCGCGCTCACCGGTCGGGCCTCCGCCTTCGCCGCGAGGTTGGGCGCGCCGAAGTCGGTGGTGGCGTTGCCCTTCTGACGCTCCACCACCTTCAGCGTCGCCACCGTCTTGGGCGCTTTGTAGCCCAGCCGTTTCCCCTTGAGCATCTCGGCATAGCGCGGCCCCATGTCCACCAGCGCCTGCAGCCCCGCTGCCTCGTCGCGGCCCGGCACGCACCAGCCCGGCCAGTCGAGCGCGCTGGCGAACACCCGCTTGTTACCCACTTCAAGCACGACCAGAAATTTCTCGTCTAATTTAGCCATCACCGAACCTCTGCCCAACCGCATATCCCGCGCGTCCTCCATACCCGGCCTCGCGCTCTACACGTTACCGGCCCTACCCGTCCGCCACGCGCAAGTAGTGCGCCCAATAGCCTTGGTAGGGTGCATAGCGTGCCGTCATCGCCGCCACCCCCTCCGCGCCGTAGCGCTTCGCCGCCGCCATCACCATCCGCGTCTCGCCGCTCGGCAGCCCCTCCACCCGGCCCAGCCCGCGCAGCAGAATGAACCCCGCCGACCACGGCCCCAGGCAGCGCACGCCCAGCAGCCAGGCCTCCACTTCGGCGTAAGCCGCCGTCCGCAGGAACGCCTCGTCCACCCCAGCGAAGGCGTGCGCCACCCCGCCGATGCACGTGCCTTTCGGCTTGTGCCGAATCACCTCCGCTAGCGCCTCGGGCGCGACCACCGCCACCAGCTCCGGCTCGGGGAACGCCAGGTAGTCCTGTCCATCCACCGTCAGGCGCGCGCCATACGCTTCGGCCAGCGCGTTCAGCATCCGCCGCGACGACGGCCACTGGTTGCGCTGTGATAGCACCGCCCAGCAGGCGTTCTCAAACGGCGTGGTGAACTTCACCTGGTGGTAGCCGTACAGTTCTTTAATGACCGGGGCCATCACCGGGTCGTCGCGGCCGATGGCATAGAACGGGGCCAGGTCGTCATCCAGGCTCAGGTAGAACCGCAGCCGGTCCACCGCCGCCGCTTCGGCCGCCGCGTCGAGCGGCTCGGCGCTGATGAAGCGGCAGGCCAGCGCGGGGGCCTCCACCGTGCCGACTGACCAAACGCGCGCCAGTACTGCGTGGCCGCTGAAGCTCAGGGCCTTGCTCAAAGTCGGCCGGCCGGCCACCGCCGCGATCGACTGCGAAGCGGGCAGGGCGTTGAAGTTTTCCAGAAATCGCAGCGACTGGCCGAAGTCGAATGGTGCGTGGGGCGTCAACGAACCTGTAACTGTGTGGAGGGTCATGGAGCTACTCACCAGTGAAGTGTATTGCCAAGTGCCGCCTATCGGCAACTAACCTGTCGCCGTTCGGAGCAGTTCGATTTGGCGCTAGTCCGAACAACCCTCTCTGACCCTGTCATTCCGTACCCCCGCTCGCGGGCTTGTGTCCACGCAGTCCCACTGGCGGGGTGAGGAATCCCACCTTCGGCACAATCGCCATAATATTCACCTCAAGCGGCGCGAATTGAAATGTACCCGTCGGCCGTTTCCACATACTTTCGTGAAAATTCGTGTCTCTGCTGGCTGCTATCGCCCGCGCCCCAGCCACGATCGATCATGCGCCCGCGCTATCATCCCTCCCTCGACCCATCCCCCTTCGTGATAATTCGTGTTAAGAATCCCCCAGCCTAATCGTCCGCCCCGGTCCCACCGATGATGGTGAAGCGCCGTGCCCCCGGCACATCCGTCGTGTAAGTGTTAACCGAGTCGGCCTCATAGCCGCTGACCGGCGCGGCCCGGTTGGGCTGCGGGCGCGGCTGGGGCGGCGCGGCCTGGGGTGGCGCAGCAACCACCACCACCTGCGGCTCCGGCTCAGGCGCGTCGGCCGCCGCTGCCGCCTGGGCCGCCACATACCGTGCCAGCACCATCCGCGTGGCCACCGCGCTCACCAGCAGGCTGGTGGGCACGCTCACCGCCACCCCCGTCAGCACCCCGGCCGCAATCACGCGCGTCTCATCCGGCAGCCGCCAGCCGATGATCAAGGCCAGGGTGACGATGAACGCCAGCAAGCAAGTTGACAGGCAGCCAGTGAGGCGCATGGGGTTGGGAATCGTAATGTCGTTGGGTCGAGTGGGCCGTGGCGGTGGTCGCCGTCACGCCGCGTCCGGCCGCAGCGCCGCATGCCGAAAGCAATCCACGGTGTGGTCATTCACCAGCCCGGTGGCCTGCATCAGCGCGTAGCAGATCGTCGGCCCCACGAACTTAAACCCCCGCCGGATCAGGTCTTTGCTCAGCGCCTCGGCCTCGGGCGTCTTGGCCGGCACCTCTTTCATGGTGGCCCAGGCGTTTTGCTTGGGCCGCCCGCCCACGAAGCCCCACATGTAGCCGTCGAAGCCGCCCAACTCGCGCTGCACCGCCAGGAACGCGCCCGCATTGCGGATCATGGTATTGATCTTGAGCTTATTGCGGATGATGCCCGCATCCGCCAGCAGCGCCGCGACCTTGTCCGCGTCGTAGGCCGCCACCTTCACTGGGTCAAAGTTGTCGAACGCCGCGCGGTAGTTGTCGCGCTTTTTGAGGATCGTCTCCCAGCTTAGCCCCGCCTGCGCGCCCTCCAGGCTCAGGAACTCAAACCAGGTGCGCTCGTCGTGTAGGGGCGTGCCCCACTCCAAGTCGTGGTAACTCAGATTGGGTTCGCGCTTGGCCCAGCCGCAGCGCGGCCGGTCGTCAGAAACAGAGGGTAGGGCGCTCATCATATTTGTCCTGCCAGCCAGAATCGTCACGCGGCTGCCACAAGTCCAGTGCCTGTAACAGCCGCGCTAAATGTAATCGATTTTGGCCGCCGCCCAACCGCCGGCCGGCCCGCGCGTTTTCCCCCCATTCCCGCCTACTTCCCCGGCCCCTTGTGGAGCAAGGGGCCGGGGAAGCTTGAGGAGGGTGCGCTTTCTTTATACTAGAACATATATTCTAAGTCAATAGGCAAAAAGAATGGGGTTGGTCACGCGGACCAACCCCATTGCCAATTCACCAATGAGCGCGTGTGAACGCTTACTTCTTGGCGGCCTCAACGGTCGCCAGGTGCTTCATCAGGCGGCCCTTGCGGCGCGCGGCGTTGTTGCGATGAATCACGCCCTTTTGCGCGGCGCGGTCGAGGGCGCTAATGGCGGCCAGGGTCGCGGCGCGCGCCTCTTC
>JBBRZY010000246.1:0-7022 GCA_038252885.1 Anaerolineales bacterium
CCACCTGCGCGCCCGTCGCCCGCAACATCAACGGCAAGCGCCCGGTGCCGCTGCCCAGATCGAGCAGCCGTTTACTGGCCGTCAACCCCAGCGCCTCCAGCGCCTCCTGCAACTGCCCGTCGGCGTCCTCGGCCGCGATCATCTGGTGATAGTCGTCGGCCCGGCTGGCATAAATCTGCCGGAAATGATCCATCAGCCCGACTGCCGAATGCCCTCAACCGCAGCCGGATTTTCCAAGGCCGTGGTATCACCGAGTGGCTGTCCCAAATAGGCGGCGCGAATTAACCGCCGCATGACCTTGGCGTTGCGTGTCTTGGGCAGGTCGCTCACAAACCGAATCTCGCGCGGCTTCAGCGCCTTGCCCAGCGCCTCCACCAATTGATCCATCAGCGCCGCGCGCAGGTCGTCGCTGGCGATGGCGCCAGGCTTGAGCACCACAAAGCACACCACCGCGCTGCCCTTCACGTCGTCCGGCACGCCGATGGCCGCCGCCTCCACCACCGCCGGGTTGTGCACCAGCACCGACTCGACCTCGGCCGGCCCCAGCCGCTTGCCCGCCACCTTGAGCGTGTCGTCGCTGCGGCCCAAGATGTACCATGCGCCGTCCGCGTCAATCGCGGCAAAGTCGCCGTGCACCCACACGCCCGGAAAGCGCTGCCAATAAGATGCCAGGTAGCGCTCGGGGTCGCGCCAGAAGCCGCGCGTCATCCCGATCCACGGCGCGCGGATGATCAGCTCGCCCACCGCGCCGCGCACCGGCTGGCCGGCCTCATCCACCACGTCCGCCGCCATGCCGGGGCAGGGGGCCGAGAACGCGCATGGCTTGAGCGGCAGCAGGGGGTTGCCCATCAGGATGCCGCCCGAGATTTCGGTGCCGCCGGAGTAATTGATGATTGGGCGCTTGCCCTCGCCCACCGTCTGGAACAGCCACTGCCATGGGTCGGGGTTCCACGGCTCGCCGGTCGAGGCAAAGTAGCGCACCGAGTCCAGATTGTGCTGGCGCACGGGCGCTTCGCCGTAGGGGATGAGTGACCGCACCAGCGTCGGGCTGAGGCCGATATGCGTCAGCTTGTGCCGCGCCGCCAACGCCCACAGCCGGTCGGGCCGTAGCCCCGGCTTGGCCGCCTCGCTGCTCCCCTCTGCAGCCTGGCTTTGCCCCTCGGCCGGCCCCCAGTCGGGGGCGCCATCGTAGATGAACATCGTCGCGCCCAGCAGCAGCGTGCCGAACACCAGCCACGGGCCCATCATCCAGCCCATGTCGGTCACCCAGTACATGCTGTCGCCCGGCTGCACATCGGTGCCAAAGGCCATGTCTTGCGCGGCCTTCACCGGGAAGCCGCAGTGCGTGTGCACCGCGCCCTTGGGCGGCCCGCTGGTGCCGGAGGTATACAGGATCATCAGTGGGTCTTCGGCGTCCATGATCTCAGGCGCGGCGAACGCCGATTGGCGCGGGATGAGTTCATGCCACCAGTGATCGCGGCTCGACACCATATTCACCAGGTTGCCGGCCCGCCGCACCACGATCACCTCGCGCACGCTCGGCGCCAGTGCGATGGCTTCGTCCGCCGTCGGCTTGAGCGCCACCACCTGCCCGCGCCGCACGAAGCCATCGGCCGTGAACAGCGCCTTGGCCCCGGCGTCGTTCAGCCGCGCCGCCACCGCGCCCGCGCCGTAGCCCGAGAACAGCGGCAAGACGATCCCGCCGATCTTCACAATCGCCAGCAGCGCGATCACGATCTCGGGCGTCATGGGCATGAACAGCGCAATCGCGTCGCCCTTGCCCAGCCCCAACTCGCGCAGCAGGTTGGCGCAATGGTTGACCTCGGTATACAGGTCGTTGTAGTTCAGAGTTTGGGTCTGCCCGTCTTCGCCTTCCCACACCACCGCCGCCCGCCGCGCCAGGGTCCGGTCGCCGGCGTAGCGGTCAATGCAGCTGCTGACGATGTTCAGCCGCCCGCCCACGCACCAGCGCGGCCAGGCTGGCCCCCGGCTGGTATCGAGCACCTGCGTGTAAGGCGTGTCGAATTTGATGCCGAGGTATTTGAGCACTGCGTCGGTGAACCACGGCACGTCGTTGGTCGAGCGCTCCATCAGCGCGTGAAACGACGCCAGCCCATGCTCCCCCATAAACCGCCGCAGATGCGAGCGCTGCACATACGCTTCCGTCGGCCGCCAGGCGATCTCGCCGCCAAAGTCGAAGCCCTCAGTCATGTGGGGCTTAGGGCCGGATGATGAGCGCCAGGAACAGCATGCTGGCGATCAACGTGCCAACGAACACGATGGCGGGCGTGGGGTTGTTCTGCTCGACCGACTCGGCCCGAATTTCCTCGAGCGATTTGAAGCCCAGCAGCCGCAGCGTCGCCAGGATGAAGCCCCCGGCGATCAGCGCCACGATTGGCCCCCAGAACGCAATCTGGCTCAAGATCAGCGGCAGCACCCCCACGAAGCCGGCGTACCCGGTCGGGTTGAGCACCAGCGCCAGCACCTGGCCCAGCCCCAACGCCACTAGCAGCACAATCGCCGCGCGTCTTGCAACAGTTCCCATAGCTAATTCTCCCCGATCTCGGCGCTGGCCGGCAGCTCGCGCGCCGCCGCCAACGTGGCCGTCAGTTGGTCGTTATGCTCATCCGCCAGGTGGCCCGGCACGACGCCGGTAATCCAACTGGCGGCCCTTTGATACATCGGCTTGCGTGCCACAAAAGCCTCGGGCAGCGCCGCCAACAGCCCCACCGTCTCGCTGGCGCTGGCTTGCAGCTCGTCCAGCAGCGCCGCCAGACTGCCGAAGCGCACCACCATGGCCGTCAGCCGCACCGTCACGTTCGGGCGGAACTCCAGGCTGTCGCCCACGGTGTTGTCGTTGAGCATGTCAGCGATCCACGCTTGCAGATCGCGCTCACAGGCGATGAAGTGCGCCACCAGTTGCTTCAGGTTCCACTCGTTTGGCGCCGGCACGTGTTCGGCCTGCGCTTCGGACACGCCCGCCAACTGCTGGCGCAAGTCGCCGATGAACTTGGCGTAATTCACCCGCGCGATGTCGGCCAGCGCCGCGCTGGTGGGCGGCAGCGGGTCTGGGGCTGGCCGCGCCGAGAGCGTCATCACCACGCTCATCTTTTCTGCGCCGCGGTAGAACACCACCGGCACCTCGTCGCCGGCCTGGCGGTTCGCCAGCACCGCGCGGATGCTGCCGAAGTCGCGGGTGATCTTCTTGCCGCTCATCCTGACGATGACATCGCCCTTTTGCAGCCCAGCGGCGTGCGCCCCCACGCCTTCGACCACGCCCGCCAACAGGCAGCCCTCGCTCACCGGCACACCCAATCGCGCCGCCGCTTCGGCGTTGAAGTCGTCAATAAAGATCCCCAGCCGGGGCAGCCGCGCCGTGCGCTGGTCGATGCTGGTCTCCAGCACCGACTTCAAGTTCTCAACGCCGCGCTCCCAGATCGTGCTGATGCGGGCCACGGCCTGCGACCACTTGTGGCCGCCGCCCAGCCGGCTGTGGGTCAGTTGCACCGCCGTGCCGCCGTCGCGCGCCTTCAGCTTCACCTGCACGCGGCTCGGCGCGGGGTCGTCCTGCCCGTGCCAGCTAAAGGACACTTCCTCGCCCGCCGTCAGCGTGTGGAAGTGGCCCGTCACGCTGTAGCCGCTGGTCCAGTAGAGGTACAGCCGGCCGTCTGGGCGCGGGTCGGTCTGGGCCGCATCGGCCAGCCAGTCGCGCAGGGTGGTGGCGTGCGTCAGCGCGCGGTAAACTTCCGCCGGCGGGGCCGCGATCTGGGTCTTGAACTTCAAGCTGCTCTTGTCAGCCATGAATTATTTTGGCTCCGGCGGCGCGGCCGCCTGGCGCACCGCCGCCACGTTCGCCGTAATTTGCTCGGCGTGTTCGCCGATGTGGTTGCTGTTTTGCAGCAGCGCGTAGGCCAGCCGCCAATAGGTGCGCCGGGCCGCCACGAACTCGTCTGGCAGCCCCGCCGCAATCGCCACCGTCTCGGCCTCGTTGCGCTTCAGCTCTTCCACCAGCGCCGCCGCGCTGCCATACGCCTCAGCCGTGGCCTTCACGCGCAAATTGCTGTTGCCGCCAAAACCGAAGGTGGCGCGTTCGTCGCTGTTGATCAATTCGACGAAATACTGGTGACTGTCGCGCTCGCCTGAGATCAGGTGCGCCAGCACTTCTTTAATGTTCCACTCTTCCGGCGCGGCGCGGTAGTCCGCTTCGGCTGCGCTCACGCCCGCCAGCGCGGCGTCGAGCACGGCATCGCCGGCCGCGAAGTTGGCGCGCACCGCCTCCGCCAGCGCGGCCGCTGTGTCGGGGATGGCGGGCAGCGGCCGTTGCGAGAGCGTCATCTGCGTCTTCTGATTCTCGCCGCCGCGGTAATAGACCACTTCCACCGTGTCGCCCGCCCGCTGGCCGCTCAGCGCCGCCGTCAGCGAGGGATAGTTCCACAGCTTGTGCTTGGCCAGGGTCACCAGCACATCGTCCTTGGTCAGCCCGGCTGCCCGTGCGCCCATGCCTTCGGCGGTGGCGTCAATGTGCACCCCGCGCGTCACCGGCAGCTTCAGGCGCTCAATCAACCCCTCGTTCAGCTCGTTCAGCCCGCTCACGCCCAGCATCGGCCGCAGCGTAAAGCGCTGGTCTTCGCCGCTGGTCAGCACCGACTGCAAGTTCTCCAGCCCGCGCTCCCAGCCGGCCGTCATCTGCTCGGCCGCGCTGCCCCACTTCTTGCCGGTGCCAACGCCCTCGTGCGTCACCGTTACCACGCTGCCGGCCTTCTTCTTGGCGACGGTCAGCTTGGCGACCGACTCGGCCGGATCGCCCTTGCCCCGCCAGGTGATGGTCAGCTTGCGCGGCGCTTCAATTTTAGTGACTTCGCCGGTGGCGTAGTAGCCCGAGTTCCAGGCGAAATAGAAATGGCTGCCGGCCGTGGCGTCGAACAGCGCGGTGTCGCAGAACCACTCGCGCAGCGCGGTGGCATTGGTCAGCGCTTGAAAAACGACGGCGGGTGCGGCCGGGATGGTGCGCGTGACGGTGATCTTGGCTTGCTTCGCCATGAGGTGACTCCTTTGCCGGGGGCTATATCAACCGATGCGTTGAAGATCTTCCCAACTCAACTCGTACCCAATCCAAGCCGTGTCTTGCCCGCCCTGGCCGCTCTGATAGTCCTCGACCACCAGCGCGCGGTGGTCGGCCCCGGTGGCATGGATGAAGCGGCCCTCGGCCCCCACGTTTAGCCGCAGCCCCTCGCCCTCGGCCCGCGCCACGCGGAACTTGCCGATGTCCACAATCGTCCACGACGCGGGCGGCCAGGCGAACGTCACCTGGGCGGTCTGGTTGCTCTGCGCGTAGCGCTTGGCGTAGGGCATAAAGCTCTGCTGGATGTCGGTGTCCGAGAGCGGCTGGTACTCATCTAACACGTACAGGCGGCTCTGCCATTCATATAGCAGTTGGCTGCCCAGCCAGTGCGCGGCGAAGCTGTTGCCGGTGGGCACCCACGGCTCACTGGGCTTGTTCACCTTCTGCCATAGCTCGGTGTACTCAATCGTGCCCAGGATCTGGCCGGTGACGCTGCCGCGCTGCGGGTGTTTGAAGGTGATGGTCTGGCCGAGCTTGGCTCTGAAAAATTGGTCGTTCATGCTGTTACCTGCCCTGCTGACGGTGGCGGGCGACTTGTTCGGCGGAGCCGGGGAAACGAAATTGCTGCGCGCCGGAATTGCGCGCCGGTCTGTCATCGCACTGTTGGGGCGATTGGCGGGGTCGACGGCAAACGGGGTCCACGGCGCCGCTTCAGGTTGTGCGGCCTTGGCGGTTGGGTTCAGCCCGCCCTGGCTCACCGCCATCGCCACGCCGATCAGGACGAACACCACCCCCACGCACAGCAAAATAGGTCCCATCGGTCACCTGTTGGCCTGCCTACCACGAGCCCGAGTCGGACCCGCTGTCACTCCACGAGCCTGAGTCTGAACTGCTGTCACCCCACGAGCCAGAGTCGGAGCCGCTGTCACTCCATGAGCCAGAGTCGGAGCCGCTGTCACTCCACGAGCCCGAGTCCGAGCCGCTATCACTCCACCAGCCGCTGTCATCGCTCGACCCGCCGCCGCTGCCGCCTCCGCCGCCCGCGCTGGAAAAGGTTATCACCGCCCCAAAGAAAATGAGGATGACGCCGATCTGGAACCACCAGCGCGGATTGTCGGGTTTCAGTGCGCCATGGCTGCTCATAGGTTTAGGCTTTCGGGTTGAGCCGATTCACAAAGTCGGCCACTTGGCGCAGGTGCAGGGCCAGGGCTTCCAGCCGGTAGCGCAGCGCCACGCTGTAGCGGGCCGGGGCAGCTTGCGCGGCGACCTCTAGCGCCCGGCTGGCGACCTGGGCCTGATCCAGCGCGGCGGCCATCCCGCCGTCGACCAATTCCGGCGCGGGCGGTGTGCCAGGTGTTACTGGCGTAGATACTGGCGGAGACGCTTCTGGTTCAATCGCCGGCGCGGGGGCGGGTCGCTGGGCGGGGCGGGCGGCGCGCGCTTTCGGTGGGGCGGGCGCAAGGGGCCGCTCCGCCTCCCGATCCAGCAGGCGGTCGGTCAGGTCGGTCGGTTCTTTGGAGGCGGTGGCGGGCGTAAGCTTCAGCGAGGCGCGCTTCATCGGTCTATATACTCGGCCAATTGGCGGTAAGCGACGGCGGCCGGTGTGAGGGAAGCATACTCTAGAATACTGGCCTTGGCTAACGGCGCTTCTTTCAGGCGCACGCTGTATGGCACCACCATCTCCAGCACCGGGGCGCGCTCGCCGAAGGTGGTTTTGGCGGCCTCAATCACCTCGCGCGCGTGCAGCGTGCGCAGGTCGGCCAGGGTGATCAGCACACCGCGCACGCTCAGCGCGGGGTTGGCGCGCCGCTGCACCTTGGCGATGGTCGTCAGCAGCAGGTCGGCCCCGCGCAGGGCCAGGTAGTCGGCTTGCAGCGGGATTAGCACGCCCGTGGCGGCCGCCAGCGCGTTGGTCGTCAGGATGCCGAGCGATGGCGGGCAGTCGATCAGCACATAGTCA
>JBBRZY010000247.1:0-7016 GCA_038252885.1 Anaerolineales bacterium
AATCAACTGCCGAGCGTTTTCGTCCTGGATGGCGCTGAGATCAATGTTATCCAACATGGCAACGATAGTTTACCCGTTCCGTCTCATATGGGAAACCATTCGATCAGACCATCTCTCACCACGAATTATTGAGAAGATACGCCCGGAGCCGTAAAACGTCTGGAGGATAATATGAAATCTCTGCGCGGCTGGTCCCTCCTCCTCGGGCTGATGCTGGCGGCGTGCGCGGGCAGCGCCCCGCCCGCACCGACGGCCAATCCCACGCTGCCACCGGGCGCTTCGCCGACTGAACTGAAGTATCAGGTGCTAGCCGCCTACCCCGACCTGTTCTTCTGTGATCCCGACTACTACCCGGTGGCGCATGACGACGAGACCGACCTGGCCCGGCAGCACTTTCCAGAGCTGCAGGCCAACGCCGAGGAGTTTCAGGCGATCTTGGCGCACACCGGCCTGAGCGGGCTGACGACGTTTTCCGACGAACAGCAGCTACTCATTTACCGCGAGCACAAGCAGTTGGCCGCAGTCCAGTTTGAGATGGCGGGGGCTGACTACCAGTTTCAATTGCAAATCGAGGCGAACCCCGGCGAGGGCTTCCTGATCACCGGGCTGATTGACGGCCAGGGCGCCATCACGGTCCAAAACCAAACGCCGACTATCCCCACCTGCCCCATCTGCCTGGCGGGCCAGACGCCGATGGATACGCCGCGCGGTCCGGTGGCGGTGGAAGACCTGCGGACCGGCGACCTGATCTGGACGATGGACCGCGCCGGCGCCCGCGTGGCGGCCCCCATTCTGAAGACCGTGCGCGTATTTGTCCCGGCCCAGCATCAGATGATGCATGTGGCGCTGGCGGATGGGCGGGAGGTCTGGGCTTCGCCCGGCCACCCGACCAGCGACGGGCGCACGCTGGCAACGCTGAAAGCCGCTGATTGGCTGGATGGCGCGCGCATTACGCTCGCCGAGCGCGTCGCTTACGAGCAGCCGGCCACCTACGACGTGCTGCCGGCCGGCGACACCGGCTATTACTGGGCCAACGGCATTTTGCTGGCCAGCACGCTGATGAAGTAGCGCGCTGGCCAGCGCACTGGATGCTGGCGGCCGGCCGCAACTCTGCCGCTGGGCCGCCAACGCGCGGGGTGTTCAAGGGCAACGCGAGCGAAACGCTGGCGGTCGAGGTAAGTGTCCAGGCGCGGTAAAAGCTTGGGCCACGAATTTCACGCCGCGCTTCGCGCATGGGGGGCAGCCCTTGGAATAGCGCCGGGCCGCCGGGCCGCCGCGCCCGCGCGCCGATTGACCTAATCCCAGCTTTGAGTAAAATCTGCCGGTCACTGGACTCGTACCGCTTTGTTTAACCAGAGGAGCCCCTATGAGCGTTGTTCCGCCCATCGATCTCGGCCCATATCCGCAGAACTGCACCGATGCCTCGTGGAAGGCCGCCAAAACCACAAGCATTCGGGACAAGTGGAATACCGAACTCGGCGCGGCTTTGCGCGCAGCCCAGGTAGCCTACAACAAAGTCAAGATCGAGAATCTGACCTTGAACCTCTACACCAACAACCGCCCCGGTCACCACTGGGAGGCGGCCCTCGATGTAGAGCTGATGAAGACGGCGGCTCAACAGCACTACAATGTGACGGCCAAGCCGGCCATCAAGGCGCTGGACAGCGCCCGCAGCAAGGCGGCCACCGCCGGCCGCAACCCGGTCATTTCGGCCGCGGCCCGCGCCAAGGCCCGCCAAATCGCCATCGACCTGGCGGCGCGCCTGGCGCAGCTCAAGTCGTTCAAGACCGACGACTACACGCGCAAGAAGGCCGAGGTGACGCGCAATTTGCTCTTTGCATTTCAGCAATTCAATGGCAGCATCACCAGCGCGCTGGCCAACGCCGATGATTTCGTCACCGCTGTGCGCAATAACCCGACCGCCGCTCAATTTAATGACAACATCGGGGGCGCCGCGCGCCGCCTAACCCAAAACGTCGGCCAGGTGCGCAAGTTTGAGAAAAACGGCCACAACCTCGGCAAGGATGTGGCGGTCGCCACGCGGCTGTTCAACACCCTCGACCCGTGGGCGAATGACCGGGTGAAAGTGGCGGCCAACGCTAACCGGGCCAAGGTGCTGGCGAAGGTCATCGAGTTCAATACCCATGTGAATGCCGTGAAGCAGTGGTGGCAATAAGCCGTGGCGCTTTAAAACTTTAGGCTACGGAATTCACAGATCGCTTCGCGCGCATGTGGCAGCGCGGCGGTAGCGGCAACAACCACACGGGCCAGTCGGCAATGCCGACTGGCCCGTGTTTGTTTTCTCAGCCTGTTACGCACCGGCCCGCTTGACCGAGCGCGGCCTACGGCCTGCCTTTTTCTTTTCTCTTCCTATTTCTTTGCTCTTCGCTCTTTCGCCGCTACCGCCGATATTCGTGCGCTGCATCAATGGCGGCGTGCAGGTTCTCCCACGGCGTTTCGCTGGGCACGGTGCAGTCGGCGGCGAGGATGAAGCGCTCAGGCGCGCCGGCCAGCACGCGGGCGACTTCGGCCCGCACCTCGGCCAGTTGGCCGGTGGCGAGCAGGCCCTTGCGCTCTAGCCCGCCCATGAACGGGCGCTTGAACATGGTGGACACTTCGCCGGGGGTGAGGTGGCGCGCGCCAACTTGCAGGCTGCAATTAACCACGTGGCCGGGGTAGTCGAGGAAGGGCGTCAGATCGGTGTAGGGCAGGTCGTAATCGCAGACGTGCAGCACGTTGAACGCGCTGCCCGTGAGCGCCTCCCAGACGGCCAGGTCGGTCGGCTTGATATAGCGCTCGAAGAAGTCGGGGTGGGCGCCAAAGCGGCCGGCCTCGCCGCCCTGGGTGGAAGCGTAAAAGCCATCCACGCCCACCTGCTGGACGGCGCGCACCAGCGTGAGGACGTTGGCGGTGATAGTGTCTAGCCCGCGCTGCACGGCGGCGGGGTTTTCCACCAGGTGGCGCGTGAGCGTCTCAACGCTGGCAAAGTGCTTGGCCCACATGAAGGGCGAGTAGAGCGTCAGGATGACCAGCGCCTCGCCCTGCATGGCCTGCACTAACCCCTCGACCACGTGGACGGTCGGCTCGAACCAGGCGGCGTCGCACAAAGGCACGTTCACCCAATCCTCGGGGCGGGTGAGGGCGGGGCCGGCGGGCGTGCCCTGCTCGTACTGAATCTTGACCAGGTCCATGCCGGTGCGGCGGAAGAACTCTAGCTGCTTCGCGACGGCGGCCGGCCCGGCGTGAAACTCCGGCGCGAAGTGCAAGAAGAAAGCCGCCGGCACATAGGGCATGGGCTGGGTGCCGTTGACCAGGTTGAGGAGCGTCTCACGTTTGTTCATGCTGCGACCATCACTTTCAGGGATAGATTTTCTCTTGGCGGATTAACATCTGAATGAACTGCTGCAGCCGCCGGGCGCGGGTTTCGGCTTTCTTGGCCGTGGTCAGCCGGAACAGGATGGCGTAGCGGTTGGTGCTGCTAAGGGTGTTGAAGAAGGCCTGGGCCTCCGGGTGGCGGGCTAGCTCGGCCTGAAAATCGGGCGGCAGGGTGGCCTGGCGCGCGCTGGGGTAGGCCGCCGCCCAGCGCCCGTTTTTCTTAGCGGTCTCCACGGCCGCCAGTCCGGCCGGCTGCATCTTCCCGGCCGCGAGCAGCGCCTCGACCTTGCCAACATTGATCTGCGACCAGAGGCTTTGCGGGCCGCGCGGGGTGAATTTTTGCAGCGAGGCCACGTCGTCAAACTTATTCTTCTGGCCGTCGATCCAGCCATAGCATAGCGCCACCTCGACCGCCTCGGCGTACGTCACCGAGGGGGTGGGGGCGGCTTTGCGGCCCAGCTTGAGCCACAGGCCGGGGGCGGTGGCGTGGTTGGCGGCCAGCCACGCCTGCCAATCGGCCTGGCTGGCGAAGCCGATGATGGGCAATTCGGCCTTGGGTTTGGCTGGGGGCTTGGGTTTGGCTGGGGGCTTAGGTTTCGCAGAGGGCGGCATATCAGGCAGTCAGGCTCTTTTCTAGGCGCGGGTCGGGGATCAGCCACATGATGGCGACGGCCGCGTACAGCAGGGTGGTGAGGTAGGAGTTGACGAACGATAGCGGCAAGGCCACCAGGTAGAGCACCATCGAGAGCCAGCCTTTGTAGTCGCGGCCGATGGCGCGGGCCAGGCGCGAGGCCGGGCCGTGGTGGGCGATGAGCGCGCGCGACAGAATGAAGTATGCCAGGCCAGCGCCGAACAGCACCAGGCCGTACAGCGCCACCGGCCAGGGCGCAAAGTGGTTTTCGCCCACCCAGGCGGTGGCGAACGGGATGAGCGACAGCCAGAACAGCAGGTGCAGGTTGGCCCACAGGCTGCGGCCGTTGACGTGCTCGGCGGCCTGCAGCAGGTGGTGGTGGTTGTTCCAATAGATGCCGATGTAGACAAAGCTGAGCAGGTAGCTGAGGAACACCGGCACCAGCGGCAGCAGCGCGGCCGGCTCGGCTTCGTGCGGCACCTCGAGCTCGAGCACCATAATGGTGATGATGATGGCGATGACGCCATCGCTAAACGCTTCCAGGCGGCCTTTGTGCATGGGTCTCCAGAGGATTAGGGCGACGATTACGTCGGCGGATATTTGGCGACGAGCTTGCGCACAGTGGTGAGGTTGCGGGTGGTCGCGGGCGCGCCCAGCGCCTTCTCCAACTGCGCGCCGGAGTAGGGCGCCACGTCTTGCCCGGCGCGGCGCAGCCAGTAGAGCTCGCGGCCGTGGCCGTGAAACTGGTTGACGGCGTCGTTGAGCGCGGCCAGCTTGGCCTGGGTGGCCGGCGTGGCGGGCGCCCCCAGAAAGACCAGGTAGAGGCCGTGGGCCTGGGCGACCTCAGCCGGGTCGAACGGCTGATAGTCGGCGGCGGCGGCTAGCTCGGCGGCGGTGCGCAGGAAAGTAGCGACCGGGTAGCCCAGGGCGGCTTCGAGGTGGGCCTCAATCTTCTTCTCTAGCTTGGCCGACGGGCCACTGGGCGCGTCGAAGATGATGTTGCCGCTGGCGATGAAGCTCTCGATGCCCGTCAGCCCCAGGCCGCTGAACAAGGCGCGCAGGTTTTCCATTTTGACGGTGTGCCCGCCAACATTTAGCGCGCGCATGAAGGCGATGAGCTTGGTGGGTTTGGGCACGGCGCGTTACACCTCTCCGATTTCAGCGTTGGAACAAGCGCACCGCCATGACGACCGCCCCGGCGGCCAGCGCCAGCCACAGCGCCACGATGACCAGCGCGGCCGCCCAACTGACCGGCTGGCCCGCCGCCATGACCGCCTGCGCCTGGGCGCGGCTGTCGGCCATCACCACGGGCGGGATGAGCCGGAGCGCGAGTTGAATGCCAAGCGGCACCAGGATCAGGTCATCGAGATAGCCCACGACCGGGATTACGTCGGGGATCAGGTCAATCGGGCTGAAGGCGTAAGCCACCACGGCGGCGGCGAACAGGCGCGCATACCAGGGCACGCGCGGGTCGCGGTAGGCCAGGTAGAGGGCGTAGACTTCAACCTTGAGCCGGCGGGCGCGGAGTTTCAGTTGGTCAAGCATGCGCGCCCACGGCCGCGCGATTAGTGAACATGCGTTCCGAAAGTATAGCATGAGGGGCGCTTGACTCACGCCCTCTCACAAAACCAAAAACCGGGGTCGCGTATCGCCAACGGGGCCTCCAACTGGCCGGCCACGGCGGCGGGCCAGCCTCGGCCCCACCAAAAACGCAGCCGGTTGGGCTGCGTTTTTGGTGGGGCGCGTTGAGGTCACGGGGCGCTACGACAGACTTTGCAGGTACAGGAAGATGGCTCCCAGTTCGGTGTCGTCGAGCAGGCCGATTTGCCGCCAGGGCATGGCGTCGGTCAGTTGATGGCCGGAGGGGTCCAGGCCGGTGCGCAGCGTGGTCAGGAATTGCTCGCGGGTCCAGCCTTTGACGACGGCCAGGTCTGGGCCGATGGGCGGGAGCTGTCCCGCGACGCCGCCGTGCAGATCGGCGCCGTGACAATCGCGGCAGTCTTGAAACGAGATGTTGTACTCGCCAAACGCCACGGTCTCGGCGGCAGGCGGCGCGACGATGGGGCCTTGCACGGGGGGCTGCATGGCCGGCAGCATCCCCGCCCCGCCCATGATGGCGGTCAGGAAGTTGGGCTGGTCGAGCGGCAAGGGCACGTCGTTGGCGACGGCCGGCTGGCTGCGCAAGAAGGCGATGACGGCGTGGATGTCGTCATCGCTCATGTGGCGGACGCGCACAATGCCCATCATGATGAGCGGGTTGCCTTTGTTATCCACCCCTTCGCGCAGCACGCGAAAGATCTCGCCGTCGGTGTAATTAGCCAGGCGGCCGGCCGGGGTCAGGTTGGCCGAAAAAGCCGAGCCCAGTGGAACGGGAATATCGGCAAACAGATCCACGCCGCCGGTGAGGGGCAACTCGCCGTTGGCAGAGTGGCACGAGGCGCAGAAGGAGGCGGCCAGGTGCGCGCCGCGCGCCACCTGCTCGGGGGTGCCGGCCACGGTCAGCGCGGGCGCGGGGTTGCCGTGCGGCCAGTACAGCCGGACGAGCCCGATGGCCGAGAGGACCACGACCAGGCCAGTGATCAGCGTGAGCAAACCGCCGAGCACGACACCACCCCACTTGGCGAGGGGGTTTTTGGCCCGCTAGGCGCGGACGACCAGCCACCCGAAGCCGACGGTCACGACGATTAAGACGAGCCAGATAATGAGATTGAGAATCACAGCTTGCCTCCCGCGGTTGACGACAAAGGCGCTTGGTTCCCGGTTGCGAGCGCGCAGGTTATACAACCCTTTGCCCAGCGCGACAAATCGGGCGGGCGGCATGTTGCCGCCCGAAGCTGGCTGACAAGCAAGAAGCGAGGGGGTGGCCGCTTGCATTGAGGCGATCGAAAGTGGGAGGCCTCACCCCGCCAACGCTGGTGCGGTGCCACCAGAGCGCGAGCGGGGCTTCAGACTGCCAGGGTCAGAGAGGTGGTTTGGGCGCACTCCCAAACGGAACTGCACCGGGGGGCGG
>JBBRZY010000248.1:0-6994 GCA_038252885.1 Anaerolineales bacterium
AAGGGGTTTTGGACACTCCCGGCAAGAATTTAGGCTCGCTGGTCAGGCACTTCCTGGCTGGGAGCCGGCAGTTCCAGGGTCTTGGGCGCATTGATCCAGACTTCGTCGGCCCACCGCGGTGGCGTCGGCTGGCCGGCGCTGAAGCGCTCGGGATGGGCCAGGTAGGCCGCCTGGAGCACCGCTTGGCGCTTGAGCCAGAGGGCGTCGGCCTGGCCGGCATGGATGGCGGCTGGCGTCATTAGGCCCAGCGCGGTGTGGTGATGTTCGTGACAGTACCAACGCTCGAAATCGCGCATCCAGGTCTGAGCGTGGGCCAGATCGTCAAACCGACCTGGGAAAGTGGGATGATATTTGGCGGTCTTGAACCCGGCCTCGGCGTGCGGGTTGTCGTTGGAGACGTGTGGCCGGGATAGGCTGTGGCTGACGCCCAGGTCGGCGAACAACCACTCCAGCGGTTTGGCGGTCATGGGACTGCCGTTGTCGGAATGGACGTTCAACTGGCCCGGCTGAATGGCAAAGCGTTCACAGCTCTTGGCCAGCAAGTCGGTGGCGTAATCGCCGCTCTGGCGCTCGGCGATGGTCCAGCCGACGATGAAGCGGCTGAACAGGTCCAAGACCAGATACAGGTAGAAGCATTGATAGCGCAGGGCCCCGGGCAACTTGGTAATGTCCCACACCCACACCTGGTTGGGCCGGCGGGCCACCACTTGCGGCACCGGGCGGGCCGGGTGGCGCAGGTGGTCGCGCCGGTCCTGCACCGCCTGATTTTCAGCCAAAATCCGGTAGTAGGTGCGCAGCGAGCACAGGTAGCGCTGCTCATCCAGCAGTTGCGGATAGATTTCGTACGGCGTCTGGTCGGCAAACCGTTCGCTATTGAGTTCCGCTAGAACGGCCGCCTTTTCCGCCGGCGTCAGGGCGTTGGGCGGTGGGGCGGCCGGCGCCGGGTTGGGTTGTGGCGCGGGCTTGGGCTGGCGCGCCGCATACAGACTGCTGCGCGGCACCTCCAAAGCGGCGCAGGCGGCGGAGGCCCCGACCAATTCGGCGAGCGTTTGCGCGTGCTGGATCATCGCGGTCCGTTCGCCTCGCTCAGTTCTGGCTCCGGCAGTCCCAGGACGTGCAAGAGCTTTTTTTGGGCGTCAATAATCAACTCGGCTTTGCCGAGCTTGTTTTGCAAGCGGGCGTTTTCGCGCTCGAGTTGCGCCAGACGCTCGGCGTGCGGATTGATCTGCGGGCCGCGGCGGCGCGGCGTCAGACCGGCCAACTGGCCGCTGTCGCGTTGCCGGCGCCACTTGGTCAAATGGGCCGAGTAGATACCTTCGCGGCGCAACAGGGCGCCCAATTCGCCCTGCGCGCAGCGTTCGGCCTCGCGCAGGATGCGCGCTTTTTCCTGGGCGCTGAAGGTGCGGCGTTTGGCGCGCACTTCGCCCGACCCCGCCGCCGCGGCGGCGGGGTCGGGCGAAGTGCCTGGGAGGGTGGTTTGATCGGGCATGTGGCAGGTTCCTTCTCGCCCTATCCTAAACTATGGGTAACAGGTGTCCAGCTCTATCCTGACACAAAGGGCAGCAGTGGGCTAGGGGGCGGCGTCATGCGGCCTCCGGCGCGCTTCGGGCGGCGCCCACAAACCCACATGCGCGGGCTGCATGGTCTCATCGACCACGGCGGTTAGGTGCGCGCCGAGCGCATCGAGGTCCACGTTGTCGCGCACGCTCGCGCCAAAGACGGCGAGGGTGCTGGCGGCGTCATACTTGCGCCGAAAAAAGCGCCGATCTATGAGGGCTTGCACGCGCCCGCGCACCGGCACGAACAGCGCCGCAATCAGCAGGGTCGAGAGCACAATCGCCACCTGGCTGCTGCCGCCCGTTAGGCCGCGTAGCAGCCCCTCCAACACCACCACGCTGCCAAAATACACCAGCGCCAACAAGCCGCTCAGCACGCCGTAGACCAGCGTGCGGCGGATGATGAGGTCGATGTCCCACAGCCGGTAGCGCAGGATCGAGATGGTGATGGCGGCCGGGATGATCAGGCCGAACAGCAGGTCCAAATCACTGGCGTAGCCGTCGGCGCTGGTGAGGTCGCCGTCGCCGGTTACGATTTGGTAGAGCACACTGCTGAACACCAAGAACGCCAGCATGGCCACAAACCACTGCATCTGCTTGCGCTCGACCGGCCCCGCCACGCGCAGGTAGCGATAGACCTGGCAGCCGAGCGCGAAGAGCAGCCCGAAGAGGACGACGACGCCGAACAGGCCCAGGATCCCCTCGGGCGCGTTGAAGGCGGCGCCCATTTGCTCGGCCACCACGCCAATCACCTGAAAGACCAAATGGATCAACACAAAACCGGCCACCGGCCAGCGTGACCAGCGCGGCACGGCGCGCCCATCGGGGAACAAGTAGAAGAACAGCAGAAACATCGGCCACAGCAGGCCGGCGAACGACAAAATTTTGTAATTGACTTGCGAGACTTGCGTGATCGGCCAGAGTTGGCCGCTGGGGAAGAAGATCAGGAACAGGGCCGTCAGCCAGCGGAACCAGTGACCGCCGGCCTTGGCGAGCACCAGCGCAGCGGCGGCCCAAAAACCGGCCGCGACGACCAGGTTGAGGACGATGAAATAGACGGCATAGGTGCGGGGCGTCATCCCGCGCACGGCGGCGTCAATGAGAATGCTGGTTTCGCTGATGGCGATCTGGCCGCCGACGACGACGTTGGGCACGGTGCCGGTGGCGATGCGCTCGTAGAAGGTCGGGATGCCGGCCAGCAGGAGCACATACTGCCCGACGTTGAGCGCGATCAGCACGGCGCAAATCCAGATGCGCCAGCGGTCGGCGCGGGAGGGGGTGAAGGCGGGCGCGGCGAGCGGGACGGTCAGCAAATGGGCACCTTCATCCGGCGCGTGCTGACCAGCAGCTTCTTGACCACGGCGAAGTCAATTTGCGCGGGGCGGCGGTAGCGGATGCAGCCCTTGCCGACGCTCAGGCCGGCCAGCAAGGCGCGGTGGGCCTCCAGCGCGGGCTGCTTGAGGATGTAAAGCGAGATGTACTGCTTCTGGCTGGCAAAGCCGACCTCGGGTTCCTTGGCGCCGGGCTGCTGGTAGACTGGCCCGCCGTACTCCATGCGCTCTTCATAGCCCTTGAGCGTGCTCAGGCACAGTTCGCGCAGCTTGGTCAAGGCGGCGCGCCGCTCGGCGGGCGCTTCGGCGATATAGGCGGCGACATCCTTGGCGTTGCTCTGCATGGGGTAGGCTCCAGTCTGAGAAGACCCTATGCTATGACAATACGGCCGGCCCGTCCACTGTTCGTTACGGCGGGCGTTACGGCGCGCCGGCCCGCTAAAAACATGGCGGCCGGGCGCACGGGCCGCCTGACCGCCATGACTCCCCCCGCTGTTAGAACTCCCCCGGTTCGTCGGCCATGCGCACCAGCGCAGGCGTGAACCGGCCCACCACGTCGACCAGCGCGGCCTGGGCCGCCATGACGGCCTCGATGCGCTTGTAGGCCTGCGGCGCTTCGTCTAAGCCGCCGCCCAGGAGGGTGACGCCGCGCGCGCGCAGGTAGTCGTCGCGCATGGGGCGGGTGAGCGTGCGCAGCGCTTGCTGCCGCCCCATGGCCCGGCCAGCGCCGTGCGAGGCCGAGTCGAGCGAGCCGGGCGCGCCCTTGCCGCGCACCAGGTAGCCCGGGTCGGCCATGCTGCCGGGAATGACGCCCAGCACGCCCGGGCCGGCCGGCGTGGCGCCCTTGCGGTGGACGATGACCTGGCGGCCGTCGGGCAGTGTGGCGCGCCAGGCGAAGTTGTGGTGGTTCTCGACCACTGCCAGGGCCTGCAAGCCGACCGCCCGGGCCACCCGTGCGTGGATCACCTGGTGGTTGGCGGCGGCGAACTGCCCGGCCAGCGTCATCGCCAGCCAGTACTCCGCGCCGGCCTCACTCGCCAGCGGCAGCCAGGCCAACTGCCGCGCCTGGCGGTCGAGCGCCGGGTGCAGGCTCTCGGCCAGCTTGGAGTAGTAGTTGGCGAGCTTGAAGCCCACGCCGCGCGAGCCGCTGTGCGACAGCAGCGCCAGGTAGTCGCCGGCCGCCAGCCCCAGCCCGGCGTCGGGCGCGTCGAGGTGCAGCGTGCCCCACTCGACAAAGTGATTGCCGGTGCCGCTGGTGCCAAGCTGCGCGAAGGCGGTGTTGAGCAGCGGGCGCAGTTGGCGCGTGGCCCGCCAGGCCGGGTCGTCGAGCACGGGGTGCTCGGGCCGGTTGTGCGGCGACCAGGCCGCGCCCATGCCAAAGCGCGTCTGCTCGAGCAGGGCGGTGCGGAACTGCCCGGGCCGCTGGCCGAGCACGTAGGGCGAGACCGGGTAGACCGATAGCCGCATGCGGCAGGCGATGTCGACCCCGACGGCGTAGGGGATGACGGCACCCTCGGTCGCCAGGACTGCGCCGATGGGCACGCCGTAGCCAACGTGCGCGTCGGGCATGAGCGCGCCGGCTACGCTGATGGGCAGGCGCAGCGCCACCTGCATCTGCGCGCGCGCGGCCGGGTCGATGTGCTCGGCGCCCCAGGTGGGGTAGGGCAGCGCCTCGGCGCGCAGGTCGTCATCGGTGGCGGCGGCCTCGACGGCGCTGGCCTGGGCGCAGGCGCGGGCGAGCGCACCGAGGCGCGGGTCGCCCAGATAGTCGGCGGGTTGGGCGCGCACGGCGGCGAGGCGGGCCAGCGCGGCGTCGCGCTCGAGGCCGTCGGCCAGCAGGCGCTCGGCGGCCTCCTTGGCGTAGCGAATCACTACGCCTTCGGGCCAGCCGTTCAGCTTGAGAATCTTGCCCGTGATCATGTCAGGAACTCCTTCCAGCGAACGGCGACCTAACGTCGCCCTTAACGAAAAACCGGCCCAGTCGCCAAGGGGCTTGGCGTCCGCGCCGGAGGGAGGGGGCTAACAAAAACGCGGAAGTCCGGGGGGACCTCCGCGCCGTGAGAGCCACGGGCAGCCGCGCCGCTGAGTGTTTAGCGGGGCCGGCCGTCCGTTCCCAGGCGCGGTTCGAAGCGCTCGAAACCCAAGGGGCTTCGGCCATTCGCGATGATTTGGATTTGTGGTTTGAGGCTCCACGGGTAACGCATCGGTGCGCCTTTTCTTAAATATTTCCAGACAGCCCGAACACCTTACAACATTTTGGCCGGGCGTGTCAACGCCCAGTGGCAACGGATTTTGTAACGGATGAAACGGATAGGCGGCGTCATCACGAAGGCCAACGGAGACAGGTTCGTTGGTTTCAGGCTGGCTGCCCGAGCGCAGTCTTCCTTGAGTCCCCCGAGTTCCCCGAGTTCCCTCGCTTATGCCTCGCCGTAGCGGGTCAGGAGCGGCGTGAGGTGGTCGAGGTGGTGGTGCTCATATGAGCCGGTGAGCACATCGGCCAAGGCGTAGCCGGGCAGCCAGGGGTAACGGTCTTTTTCGAACAGGTCTTTCTCGGGGGTGGCCTCGGCTTGCACAATGAAGCGCAGGAAGCCGTTGCGCCAGGCGTTGAGGACCTCGGCCCAGGGGCGGTCGCGGTTGGATTCAAAAATCCAGCTGTTGATCTGGTCGGGGCTGTGATCGTCGGCGTCTGGGTCGCCGGGGACGGGCCAGGCCGGGTACTCGGGGGCGCGGTGGTTGTGGGCTGCGTCTAGGCGCGCGATCGAGCGCTGCTGCCAGGCCCACAGGTGCGCCAGATCGTCCTTCACCGAGCGGCCGCCGGGCGCGCTGCGGTCGGTGAGCTGGGCCTCACTCAGGTGCGCCAGTAGGGTCTCCCAGCGCTTGAATTCGTCGTGCAGCATTTGAACCAATTGTTGTTTGTTGGCTGTGCTTGGCATGGGCGCTCCTTTTTTACCGGTCGCCGCCGGGAAATCCGACGGCCGCTGGCGTAACATGCAAAGTGTATCAAAAACTTGGCCGGGGCGGCACATATTCTGGAATCAGGTATAAAGGCCCATAATTCTATGCAAGGAGACCGACCCATGCGCTTTGGCTTCATCCTGCCTGACAGCGAGCCCGAGAGCTGCGCCGAGTTGGCCCGGCTGGCCGAAGACTGCGGCTGGGACGGCGTCTTCATCCCTGACTGCATCGCCATCGAGACGGCCACCATCCCGCCGCTGCCGGCCTACGACCCGTGGGTGACGCTGGCCGCTATGGCGGTGGCCACGCGCCGCGTGCGGCTGGGCACCATGCTCACCGGCCTGCCGCGCCGCCGCCCGTGGAAACTGGCGCGCGAGGTGATGACGCTCGACCACCTGTCGCATGGCCGCGCCATCCTGGCGGCCGGCGTCGGCGCTGCGCCCGATGACGCCGGCTTCTACAAAGTCGGCGAGCCGATGGATTTGAAGACTCGCGCCGAGCTGCTGGACGAAGGCCTGGCGCTGCTCGACGCTCTGTGGCGCGGCGAGGCCGTGACCTTTCACGGGAAGCACTATCACGTGGACGGCCTGACGCTGATCCCGCGCCCGGTGCAGCAGCCGCGTGTGCCGCTGTGGGTGGTGGGCGTCTGGCCGCGCCCGCGCTCGCTGGCGCGGGCCTTGCGCTACGATGGCCTGATCCCGCAAAAATCGGGCGGGCCGGTCACGCCGGACGACCTGCGCGCCATCCACGCGCACATCAGCGAGCACCGTGTGAGTGGCGAGCCCTTCGATCTAATCGCGGAGGGCGAGACCCCGGCCGGCGACCGCGCCCGAGCGGCGGCGCAGGTGCGGCCCTACGCCGAGGCCGGCGCCACCTGGTGGCTGGAGACGCGCTGGTCGGCGGTGGACAACTGGCAGCCCGTGGTGCGCGAGCGGCTGGCGGACGGGCCGCCCGACGTTAAGGATGAAAGCTGAAGGCGGCCGACCTGCGGCTGTATAATCCCAGCATGTCAAACATCATCGCTATGGGCGGCGGCGGCTTCTCGATGGAGCCGGACAACCCGGCCCTCGACCGCTACGTGCTGAGTGTGGCTCAGGCGCGCGCCGCCCGGCCCCAGGTGTGCTTTCTGCCGAGCGCGACCGACAGTGCCGA
>JBBRZY010000249.1:0-6990 GCA_038252885.1 Anaerolineales bacterium
CAACCGGTGCGCAGGATAAACAAGATTCCGCTCATGACCGTGCGCCGATCCGCAATCGGTCGGCCGCCAATATGCTTGCGCTGCTTCCCGCGCCCACGATAACGCGACTTGACCTGGGGCAACAGCGGTTCGATCCGCGCCCACAGACTATCCGACAATTCCCAACTCGCCACATCCGCGTATTTGGTCGGCTCTGCGTCGCTCATCAGGCTCGTTCCTCCGGCCCGCATCATCCGCTGGACCGAGGTTTATAGATAGGTTCTAAAGCCGTAGGGCGAAAACCGCGCAGTTAGAATCGCCGAGCAGCGGCCACTGCCCGACGGACAGGCGCCGGACCCCACGCCACCCGGCGGCCGGCGGACGCCATCTTGGCTGCGAGCGTTTTACCGTCCTTGCCCCCGCCGACTACGGCTATGTCGAAGTGTTCAGCCGACATCATCGCCTCCTTGTCAAAGGACGCCGGCTGTGGGGACCGTAGTGGAGAGCCGGCTGTTTCTTTCATTCTATCTGCGCCTCAAACTGTCGAAATGAACATTCTCATTGACCCGCAGGGCCAGCCGGCGTAAGCTTGGGTGGTGCACCATATCCACCCCTGGCCAGAAGGGGTGATCAGGCCATTGCCCGCAACCTGTCCCCAGGGCGAGCCCGGGTCCTAACGCCTCTCGCGAAAGGAAGGCATTCCAATGAAATGGTCTTGGAAACTTGGCCGATTTGCGGGTATTGACGTCTATATGCACGTCACCTTCCTGCTCCTCGTGGCGTTTTTCGCCTGGAGCGCATATGCCCAGTCGGGCACGGTGGCCGGCGCCCTCGGAGGCGTGGTCTACATCCTGGCGCTGTTTGGCTCGGTGGTCCTGCACGAATTTGGGCACGCGCTCACGGCGCGCCGCTTCCACATCCCCACGCGTGACATTACGCTCTACCCAATCGGTGGCGTGGCCCGGCTAGAGCGCATGCCTGATAAGCCGATCGAGGAGTTGTGGGTAGCCCTGGCCGGCCCGGCCGTCAATGTGGTCATTGCCGCCCTCCTGTTCCTGTGGCTGTCGGTGACCGACGGTCTGGTGCCCGTCACACAGGTGAGTATGTTGACCGGTCCGCTCCTGCCCCGGCTGCTGTACGCCAACGTCGCGCTGGTGCTGTTCAATCTGCTGCCCGCCTTCCCCATGGACGGCGGCCGTGTATTGCGGGCGCTGCTGGCGCTGCGGCTTGACTACGTCCGCGCCACCCAGATCGCGGCCATGCTCGGGCAAGGCATGGCCGTGCTCTTCGCGTTTGCTGGGTTGTTTGGCAACCCGTTCCTGCTTTTCATCGCCTGGTTTGTGTGGACGGCGGCCTCGCAAGAAACCAGCCTGGTGCAAATCAAGAGTGCGCTGGGCGGCATTCCCGTCAGCCGAGCGATGGTGCGCGAGTTCCGCACGGTGAGCCCAGAGGATGCCCTGCGATCAGTCACCGACTTGCTCCTGGCCGGCTCACAGCAGGATTTTCCGGTCGTCAGTGAGGGGCGGGTGGTGGGGGTGTTGACCCGCCAGGCCGTGCTCGGCGCGCTGTCGCAAGCTGGCGGCGACGGGCGGGTGGCCGAGGTGATGACGCGCGAGTTTCAGACGGCCAGCCCCAACGATATGCTCGAGCCGCTCTTCATACGCATGCAGGCGCAGCGCGGGCTGATGGTGCCGGTGGTCCACCTGGACCGCCTGGTGGGGTTGGTAACCCTCGAAAACATTGGCGAGTTCTTGATGATCCAGAGCGCGCTAGAGACGCAGGGCCGGGTGGCGCCGGCCGCGGGGCGGGGCTGACTCTATTCAACCCGCGCCACTTCAGGGGTGGTGGGGTACTCGCCTAAGAACTCAAACCAGGCCCGCTTGACGCACGGGTAGTGCTTAGCGGCCTCGACGAGGTCCATAAACGCCGCGATATTGTTCTCAAACCGCTCCCGCAGCGGGGCGCTCTCGATTTGGCCGGCCTCGTCCAAAGCCTGGTGCGCTTGGGCGAGCGAGAACATATCGGGGAACAACCGGGCTCCCAGGTGCTCCAGCGGAACCCGCAGAGCCCACAGCCCACGGTTGCCGCCCACCATTGAGGGCGAGGCGGAAAGCAACAGTCCGGGTCGCGTGTTAAATGGCTGCGGCTTGTAGCGCGAAACCCAGTCGATGGCGTTCTTGAGCACACCGGGCATCGAACCGTTGTACTCGGGGGAGGCGATGACGAAGGCATCGCTGGCCTCCAGTCGCCGGCGGAAGACTTCGATGCTGGACGGGAAGCCGCCTTCGGCCTGTTCATCCTGATCATACGAGGGCGCAGCGAAATCCGACATGGACGCCAGGTCCGCCGTCCCACCATGGGCTTCAATTGAAACGGCCACCAGCCGGGCCAGTCTCGCATTGAGGGAATCGGTTCGCAGTGACGCGGAGAACACGAGGAACCGGACCGGCTCGCGCCCGCCGCCTGGCTCTTGATCCGTCGTTGGCGGCAACATTGGCACCTCCCGACTGGCTGTCAATAATGTCTCCGCTTAAGTCGAAGCGAGCGGTGATGTGAAAGGCTGCTGATATTGGAGCGCGGAGTTGCGCATGCAGCACAGGCCCCAGTCAAGCTTACGCCGACAACGAGTTCAGCGCAGCGGCATGCGATTGATCCGTTGGTGTCTCCGCGCTGAGTTGATCAACCTAACCCGCGCCCGCCGGGTCGCTGCGGCTTGACCAATATTCTTACTTTGCTAGGGAGCGCGACCGCGCTCGCTGATTGGACGGGCTTCAACCCCGTCGTGGACTTTCCCGAGAATTGCGTGAGGTAGGATTGATAAAGGTCCGACAGGCGAGCCACTGCGGCGGGGTCTCCGCGAGCCAGTAGGGTGATGAGGTCATCGCGCTCGCGAAACAGGGGCAGCAGCGCCGCCTGCTCGGCTCCTGAAAACGCCGAGGCGTCACCCCGATCTATCTCGGCCCGGAGCTCCGTAAAAAAGCTGCTAGTCGCCTGTAGGGCTTGATCATACTCGCCCCGCTGGGCGTCAATTACCGAGGCGCCCAAGGTGTTTTGGAGTTGGGCCCGGCGTAACTGTTGTTCCGCCTGCGTCAGGCGCCCGGCCGTCGTCCGGGCCTGGGCCCAGAGCGGCAGAAATCCGAGCAGGAAGACCACCAGCGCCAAGAGCGCATAGCTGATGAGCCGCTTCATAAGTGGATTGGTCTTCAGTGGTTTGGCCGGAACCGCCTTAACGCGGGCTGCTTCGTTCATAGTTTCTCCTTTGCCCTCTTTCATTTCAGCCACCAACCGCCTAACTCGGTGAACTTCCAGCGCTGCCTAATGCTGCCGGTCAGGCGCAGGCAAGGCGCCGAGCCACAGGCCGACTGCCATGGTCATGGTCAGCGCCCGACGCCAGGCACAGAGGGCCAAAGTGCGCACCGTTCCGCCGTCAGTCCTGGGCACGAATGCCGTATGGCAATAACCGTGCAGTTAGAGCCGCCGGCCAGCGGCCACTGCCCGACGGACCGGCGCCGAAAGATTCAGGCAGGGCCACCCACCGGTGGTTACAAATCAGCTTTACGGAGCCGTGTACCCGCCGTCCACCAGATGGTAGCTGCCAGTGATAAAGGAGGCCGCGTCCGAGGCCAGAAAGACAATCAGGGCGGCGACCTCTTCGCTCGTGCCCAGCCGCTGGACCGGGTGCATGGTCGTGAGCACCTGCAGCGTGGCTTCATCCAGGCTGGAGGTGAGCAACGGCGTCATGATGTAGCCCGGGCCGACGCTGTTGATGCGAATGCCGCGCGCCGCGTATTCCAGCGCCGCGGCCTTCGTCAGACCCACCACGCCGTGCTTCGCGGTCACGTAGGCGGGGCTGTTGGCCGTGCCGACCGACCCGAGGATGGAGGCGATGTTGACGATGGCGCCGCCGCCGCGCGCCAGCATAGCCGGGATCTGGTAGCGTAAGCCGTAGAATACGCCGTTCAGGTTGATGTCGATCACCTTGCGCCAACCGTCCAGCGGGTACTCACCCGTTGGCCCCAGCGGCCCGCCAATGCCGGCGTTGTTCACCGCGACGTCCAGGCCGCCGAACGTCTCCACCGCAAATGCCACCAGGGCTTCAACGGCGGCGGCGTCGGCCACATCGGTGACATTAGCCTTGGCCGTGCCGCCCGCCGCCTCAATCGCGGCCACGACGCGCTCGGCCCCGGCCCGGTTGATGTCGGACACGACCACTTGTGCGCCGCGGGCCGCGAGAACCAGCGCTACCGCCTCGCCGATGCCCGAACCTGCGCCGGTCACCACCGCTACCTTGCCCGCAAAATCGCTAAGTTGAACAGACATGTGCCGCCTCCGTTTGATTGCTCGGCCGAAATGGCCGATGATCTGGGCCATTACGCGCGCTGCACCTGCGCTGCCAGTTTAGGTTCACGAGTCTCAACTTGGCTCAGGCCCTCCAGCCTGCCCTGCCGTCGGCTGTCGGCCTTGACGGACTACTCGCACTCGGTCAACGCCCAATGATGGGCAACCACGCGATGGGCACGATAAAGGGAGCTTCGATATCGCGCAGCGTGCCCGCTTCCGGCTGACCGGTAAAGGGCTCGACCTGGTTGGCGTTGTCGGTTGCGCGCGCCTCGAACTGATACACCCCGTCGTCCATCGCCACGAATTGGGCGGAGGCCGAGAGCGTGAGATTCTGCCAGTTGATCCACGTGCCGCCGTTATAGCGATAGCGGACATCGTAGTATTGAATGCCCGAGCCGCCATGGTCGCTGCCGCTCCACGTGACCATGAAGGGGGCGCCCGTTACTTGGGCGGGCAGGGGGTCCACCGTCGCGTCGGGCAGGAGCGTGTCCACCAGTGTCTGCGCCTCGGCCGGGCCGTAGGCTTCAATGTTGCCGGCGTTGTCCACGCCACGGGCCCGGAAGGCATAGCTGTGGCCGTTGCTGCCGACGAACTCCGCCGAGGTGTCCGTAACACCCGTCTGCCAGTTCACCCAGGCGCCGCCATCAATTTGGTATTGCACATCGACGTAATCCAGTCCGGCCGCGCCCTGGTCGGTGCCGCTCCAAGCCACCGTGAACTCACGGTCACTATACGCAGCCAAGGCACTGACGGTGATCGCCGGCGGCTGATTGTCGTCCACCACACTGTAGGTCACGATGAGGCGCGGATAGAAAGCCGTGGTCGTTTCGCGAGAATAAAAGGCGCGCTCGCGCTGCTGCACGTTTTCATCGCCTTCGATCTCCACCCCCTGGTTGGCCAGCGTGTCGTGCACCCAGGCCGCCGTGAGATCAGGGATATTCCATTCGTACCAACCGGCGGTCAGGCCCACGCTTGATTCGTCTCGGATGCTGGCCCAGGTGGGCTCGGTATTCCAAGTCACGGTATGTTCGCCCCAGGTGGACGCGAGACGCCGGACGATGGTGCCCATGGGGGCGTCGCCGGACGGGCTGCCATAGATCAGGTACAGTCGCAGCCGGGCCTCTTGCACAATGGCATTCGAGGAAATGCCGCTCAAGTCGAAACGCAGCAGCATGCGCTGGGCGCCGAAGGTGTCATCCAGGTTGTAGCCCAGAAATAAGGCGCCCGCCCCTAAATTCTGGTTGGGCCGGCCGGAGGCAATATAGGCATCGGCGGCGGCCGGCACCTCGATCACCGTGGCCGTAACGCCACTGGCCAGGGTGCGGGTTCCGAGATCGATTGGCTCACGCTCCGGCGCAGGCCCATCCGATTGTGCGCGGGGCGGCGGCGGATCTTGGAGGGTGCTGGCCCGGGCCGAGACGGACGGTGACGGGGTCAAACCCAGCGCTCCGATGACAAACATCAGGCCGAGCGTCAAGCGGCCCCAACTTCGATTTTTGCTCATAGCTCTCCTCGTTTGAATACCGCGCCCGACATCGGGCAACACAAATCTACACCGGCAGCCGGTCGCTTCGGCCGCGGCCGCTCAACAGCGCCGCGAGCGGTTGGTCGTTGACAACCACCACCACCTGCCGAATGGCTGAGAACTGCAGGGCGGTCTGCTCAAGCTGGGCGGCGAGGCGCGGCGCGTCGCACGCGCCTCCCAACTGAAGGTCGCCGACCAACTGGATGACGGCGACGCCTTGTGCGTCAACTTCCATGCTTGTCAGCCGCAAGTTTGAGGCGGCCAGGGCGTTATACAAACCCGCCGCGCTCACCGTGGGCTCGTCGAGCGCGAGCAGCGCTTCGATGGCTGCTCGCCACGGCTGATCAGTGGCTGGCACCGGGCGTGGCACCGCTCGCAGCGCATCGCCACAGCCAATTTGGCCCTGGTCCAGCGCCACCAAGTATACCGGCACGCTGGTCACGGGTTGGCTGCCCGCCGCCTGGGTGACGGCGAACACATTGGAAGCGGCCGCGATGGTCGGTGTGCCTGCGGTGCGCACCACGGCCGTCCATAGTTGGCCGATCAGCGCGCTGGGCGGCACAGCCACCGTCGTGGACAATCGGCCGGCCGTGTCGGTGGCTTGTCCGGCATAGGTCACCACCGGTTGAGCATCGGCCGGCCCCACTTCAATGACGACCGGCGCATTGGCTGGAAAGCCGCTGGCGTTCACTTGCACGGGCGAGCCGGCTGCTCCGCGCAAAGGCGTCAGGGTCACCGTGGCCGGCTGACCCAGGCCAGTTGGGATCGTCAGCACTTGGCCCGCGTAGATGAGCCTGGGATTGGTGATGGCCGGATTGGCTTGCAGCAGGGCCAGCACCGTGGTGCCGAATCGGTTCGCAATGCGCGATAGGTTATCCCCCGACCGAACGATATAGACGATTGGCCCGGGGCCGGCCACCGTCGCTACCACGCTGAAGACATTGGAGAGGGCGCTCTGTCGAGCGTCATTGGCCGTCGTCACCTGCACGACCCACAACTCACCGGGTGCGGCAAACAGGGGAATGCTGAACTGGGCCGCGAGCGTGCCGGTTGAGGCGGTCGCATGAGCCGTGTCGACGGTTTGCAATGGGCCGCCCGCTGGGCCGACGGCCAGTTCAACCGGTGTATTGGGACTAAAACCACCG
>JBBRZY010000250.1:0-6963 GCA_038252885.1 Anaerolineales bacterium
GCCGCCGCCTACGAAGCCTACTGCGAGAGTCGGAAGCAATCGCCATGACTTACTCGCCGCACACCCCACACGATCGGGCCGAGATGCTGGCCGCCATCGGCGTGCCCGGCATCGAAGACCTGTTCACCGACGTGCCGGCCGGCGTGCGCTTCCCGGCCCTCAACCTGCCCGGCCCACAGTCCGAAATGGAAACGCTGCGCGAGCTGATGGAGCTGGGCTCGGCCAACGCCGACGCCCAGGCCCGCCCGTGCTTCCTCGGGGCCGGGTCGTACAACCACTACAGCCCGTCCATCGTCAACCACATGATCCTGCGCGGCGAGTTCCTCACCGCCTACACCCCCTACCAGCCGGAGGTGTCGCAGGGCACGCTGCAAGCCATCTTCGAGTATCAGAGCATGGTGGCCGCGCTCACCGGCATGGAAGTCGCCAACGCCAGCCATTACGACGGCGCCACCTCCATGGCCGAGGCCGTCATCATGGCCGTCGCCCACGGCCGCGAGAAGCGCCGCAAGGTGCTCATCTCACCCGCCGTGCACCCGCACTACCGCGCCGTCGTCCGCACCTACACCCAGGGCATGCGCCTCACCATCACCGGCGACGAGCAACAACAAGCCCCGCTGGCCGACCTGGTTGCCCAGCTCGATGGCGACACCGCCCTGCTGATCGTCCAGTCGCCCAACTTCTTCGGGCAGATCGAAGACCTGGCCGGGCTGGCCGATAAGGTGCACCAGGCCGGCGCGCTGCTGTGCGTCGCCGCCGACCCGATCTCACTCGGCCTGCTTCAGCCCCCCGGCCGCCAGGGGGCCGACATCGTCGTGGGCGAGGGCCAGTCGCTCGGCATCCCCATGTCGTATGGCGGGCCGTATCTGGGCTTCTTCGCCACCCGCAAAGACTTCGTGCGCCGCATGGCCGGGCGCGTGGTCGGCGAGACGAAGGACAAGAACGGCCAGCGCGGCTACGTGCTCACGCTCTCGACCCGCGAGCAGCACATCAAGCGCGAGCGCGCCAGCAGCAACATCTGCACCAACCAGGGGCTGATGGCGCTGGCCGCCACCGTCTATCTAGAAGCGATGGGCAAGCACGGGCTGCGGCGCGTGGCCGAGCTGTGCTGGCACAAGAGCCACTATGCCGCCGCCGAGATTGGCGCGCTGCCGGGGTTTGAAGTGGTCGGCGACCGGCCCTTCTTTAAAGAGTTCGTGGTGCGCTGCCCCGCGCCGGTGGCCGAGCTTAACCGCCACCTATACGACGAGCACGGCCTCATCGGCGGCTACGACCTGGGGCCAGACTACCCCCACCTGGCCGGCCACATGCTGCTGTGCGTCACTGAAATGAACAGCCGCGACGACATCGACACGCTGGTGCACGCCCTCAGCGAGTTTGGAGCCTAGCCCATGACGACCGAACCCCTCATCTACGATCTGGGCCGGCCGGGGCGCATGGCCGTCCACATGCCCGAGCCAGATGTGCCCCTCACGCCCATCCCGGCCGAGTTGGTGCGCGCCGAGCTCGACCTGCCCGAAGTGGACCAACTCAGTGTGGTGCGCCACTTCACGCGCCTCTCGACCCGCAACTACTCGATCGACGCCAACATGTACCCGCTCGGCTCGTGCACCATGAAGTACAACCCGCGCCTCAACGAAGACACCGCCCGCCTGCCCGGTTTCGCCGCCAGCCACCCGCTGATCGACCCCGAACTGGCGCAGGGCAACCTGGCGCTGATGTTCCAATTGCAAGAGTGGCTCAAGGAGATCGGCGGCTTTGCCGGCCTCACGCTCCAGCCGGCGGCCGGGGCGCAGGGCGAGTTCACCGGCGTGCTGATGATCCGGGCCTACCATTTGCAGCGCGGTGACGCGGAGCGGACGAAGGTGCTCATCCCCAACTCGGCCCACGGCACCAACCCGGCCACGGTCACCATGGCCGGGCTAGAGGTGATCGAACTGCCGTCCGACGAGCGCGGCAACATCGACCTGGCGGCGCTGCAAACAGTGATCGCCGCGCAGGGGCCGCAGATCGCCGGGCTGATGATCACCAACCCCAACACGCTCGGCCTGTTCGAGGAGCACATCGCCGAAGTGGTCGACGCGGTGCATGCCTGCGGCGGCCTGGTCTACGGCGACGGCGCCAACATGAACGCCATGGTCGGCATCGCCCGCCCCGGCGACCTGGGCTTCGACGTGCTGCACTACAACCTGCACAAGACCTTCTCCACCCCGCACGGCGGCGGCGGCCCCGGCAGCGGCCCGGTCGGCGTCAGCGCCAAGCTGGTCGATTTTCTCCCCGGCCCACTGGTCGGCATCGTGGACGAGGGCGCGGACGACGAGCCGCCGCTCTACGGCTGGGTGACACCCAAGCACAGCATCGGCCGCCTGAAAGCCTTTCACGGCAACTTTGGCATGCACGTACGCGCCTACACCTACATCCGCGTGCACGGGGCCAGCGGGCTGCGCGGCAACAGCGAGAACGCCGTGCTCAACGCCAACTACCTGCTAGCCAAAGTGCGCGGCCACTACCACGTGCCCTACGACCGGCTGTGCAAGCACGAATTCGTGGTCGAGGGGCTGTGGCCCGACGCCCCCGGCGTGCACGCGCTGGATGTCTCCAAGCGCCTGATTGACTACGGCTATCACCCGCCGACCAACTACTTCCCGCTCATCGTGCACGAGGCGCTGATGATCGAGCCGACTGAGACCGAGAACAAGGAGACGCTCGACGCGTTTGCCGAGGCGCTCATCACCATCGCAGCCGAGGCGCACACCCAGCCCGACCTGTTGCGCAACGCGCCGCACTCCGCGCCGGTGGCCCGCCTGGATGAAGTGGCGGCGGCCAAGCAGCTTGTGCTGTGCTGCCGCCCGTTTGACATGGGACTGCCGGAGCAGAAGGAAAGAACTGCCGGGGCGGCTTAGGTCGCGCCAAAAAAAGTAGCGTGGTCGCTGGGCCGGTCGGCGGGGCTGACCGGCCCAGTGCTATTAAGCGGCGGCGCGCGGCAGCGACTGGCTTTACAATGGGCGTGGCTCGGCCGACGGCGCACTTGGCCTGGCCACCGGGCAAATCAACCATTTAGGGTGGCCGGCCAACCGGTCGAGAAAGTTGTGGCATGGGGCGCATCCGCACGGGCTTTACGCGCATGGCCAACGCCGCCTTGCGGCCGTTGGGCGCCGAGGTGGTACGCGCCGGTCTGGTATCCGAGAAGGCCGCCACGATCAACGCGCTGCTCGACCAACTGGCCGTGGCGCAGGGCGCGCTGCCGCCGTCAGTGGCGCAGGCCCTGGCACTTAGCGCCGCCGAGTTGCCCACCCTCACGGCCGCGCCGGCGCGGCTGGCCCCGCTGGTCGAGCAGGCCGACCGCCCCGCCCCGGCCGATCTGTTCACGCTCAACGGCCAGCGGCTGCCGTGCTGGCCGGCCGGCGATGAGACCCTGTACGACGGCTTCCTACTCCATCCGCGCAATTATCCGTTCTACTTCGCCCTGTTCCAGCAGTTGAGCGCCGAACGCGGACCGCTGCGGCTGCTGGAGATCGGTGTGCGCACCGGCTACATCGGCGCGGTCTTCGCCCAGGCGGCCGGGCCGGCGCACTACGTGGGCCTAGACCCGAACCAGTACGTGGCTAACGGCCTCGACCTGGCCGCCGAGACTCTGCGCCGGCTGCGCGCCGCGCGGCCCGCCTTCAGCTACGCGCTGTGGGAGGGTTACTCGTGGCAGTTGAGCCTGCAGCGCAGCCTGGCGCATGGCGGCCCCTACGACCTCGTGCACATTGACGGCGACCATAGCCTGGCGGGCAAGCTGCTTGACCTCGACCTGGCGCGGCGGCTGGTGACCCCCACCGGCCTGGTGCTGGTGGACGACTTCGACCATCACCCGCCCGTAGCCGACGCCATTCGCCGGGCACTGGCGCTGGGCTGGTACCGGCAGTGCACCGTCATCGCCACGCTGCGCGGCCTGGCGCTGCTCGAGCTGTAATGCGGATTGCCATCTGGCACAACCTGCCCAGCGGCGGCGGCAAGCGCGCCCTCTACGAGCAAGTGGCCGGGCTGCTGGCCCGCGGCCACACACTCGAAGCCTGGTGCCCGTCCTATGCCGACCAGGTTTACCTGCCGCTGAACCAACTCATCCCCGAGCACGTGCTGCCCTGCCCGCCGGTGAATTGGGACGAGGGCGCGGGCCAGGGCCCGGTGCGGCGGCTAGCTTCCCGCTACCGGCAGTCGCAGACCATGCTGCGCACCATGCTGGCGCACGGCCAGGCGGCCGCGGCGGCCATCGCCCAGGGCGGCTTTGACATCGTGCTGGCGCATCCCTGCCTGCTGCTGCGGGTGCCGGCCGTGGGCCGCTATTCGAGCCTGCCCACCCTGCTCTACCTGCACGAGCCCGACCGCGACCTGTACGAGGCGGCGCCGCGCCTGCCCTGGGCGGCGCTCGATCAGCCGGCCGGCGCTTGGCGCTCGCCCCAGCAGTGGGGCCGCTGGCTGGTCGATGCAGTGCGGGTGCAGACTCTGCGCCGCCGCGTGCAGCAGGAGCTGACAAGCGTGCAGGCCTTTGACAGCGTGCTGGTCAATTCACTCTACAGCCGCGAGAGCCTGCTGCGCGTCTACGGCCTGGAGGCCCACGTGTGCTACCTGGGCGTGGAGGCCGAGCGCTTTCGGCCGACCGGCGCGCCGCGTCAGCCCTTCGTGGTCAGCCTGGGGGCGTTCGCGCCGGCCAAACGGGTCGACTTGGCGCTCCGCGCGCTGGCGACCATCGCCGCCGACATCCGGCCCGAACTGGTGTGGATCGCCAACGTCAGCGTGCCAACCTACGCGGCCGAGATGACGCAGTTGGCAGCGCGCTGCGGCGTGAAGCTGACCGTGCTGGTGGGGATCACCGACGCGGCGGTGGTAGATTGGCTAAGCCGCGCGGCGGTGATGCTCTACACCCCGCGCCTGGAGCCGTTTGGCCTGGCAGCGCTGGAAGCGAGCGCGTGTGAGACGCCGGTGGTGGCGGTGGCCGAGGGCGGCGTGCGCGAGACCATCGTCTCCGAGGTGAACGGGCTGCTGGTCAACGGCGCCGACCCGGCGGCCTTGGGGGCGGCGGTGCAGCGCGTGCTGGCCGACCCGGTCTGGGCGCGAACCCTGGGGGCGGCGGGCCGGCAGCGCGTGCTAGAAAAATGGTCGTGGTCCGCCTCGGTGCTGCAACTAGAAGAAGCATTGCGGCAGACGGTGGCCGAGAAAAACCGAAGCGCCAGCGACCAGGTGTAATCGGGTGGGCCGAACGGGCGCGGGCCAATGCAGCCCGCCCGACCGCGCGTAGTCTCATCAAACTATTAGCGCTGCTCCGCGCCAGGCGGCGCTGAAGCTGTGCTAGAATTTTGCCACTCGGCCGGTCGGTTCACGCGCACGAAAGGTGTTGGTCATGCTCCCCACCCTGCCTCACCCCTGGCGCTTCGCGCTGTTGGTTTTGCCATTGGCCCTGGCGCTGACAGCCTGTCTGCCCGAAGGGGTGCGTGTGCCGCAGAGCCCATTGTCGGGCCTGCTGGAGCCCAAGATTGGGCTGATCGCCTACCTGGGGCTGGACGGCAACGTCTACACCATTGATCAGGGCGGCAACCGCAACACGCCCCTGACCAGCGACGCGCACGACGACGCCACCGGCTACTTCTTCTATGGCATGCCCACCTGGTCGCCCGACAGCCAATCGGTGGCGTTCCCGGCCTACACGGGCCAGGGCACGGCCGAACCCGACACCACCAGCATTTACACCGCGCACCGCGACGGCACCGCCCTGGTCGAGGCGCTCCACACCGATGACTTCGTGATCTTTTGGTCGTGGGCGCCCGACAGCACGCGGGTGGGCGCGATTGCGCGGACCCCCAACCAATCGCTGGCCTTTGAAGTCGCCCCGGCCCAGGGCGGCGACAGCCAGGTGATTGACGTGGGCGTGCCCTACTATTGGTCATGGGCGCCCAGCGGCCACAGCCTGCTGGTGCACGCCGGCGGCGCCAGTCCCAACGCCGACGCGCGCCTGGCGCTGTTAGAGCTCGACCCCACTGTGACCGAGCAGGTGCTCGACCTGCGCCCCGCCGAATTCAAGAGCCCGGCCTTCTCGCCCGACGGCACGCAGGTATTAATCGCGGCCGAAAACGCGGCCGGCGAGGCCGAACTGCTGGTGACCGATGCGTTCGGCCAGAACGCACGTGTGATCACCACTTACACCGGCAGCATCGCCTTCGCCTGGAGCCCCAACGGCAAGCGCCTCGCCTATTTGCTGACCGACAGCGCGCAGCCAGGCACGCCCGGCCAACTGGTGGTGGCCGACCCGGCCGGCAAGGCCAAAGCCGTCGCGCTCGACGCCGAGCAGTTGGTATATGCCTTCTTCTGGTCACCAGACAGCAACTCGCTGGCCTACTTCACCCAGTTCACCCCCGACCTCACGCTCACGCCGACCCCCAGCACCAGCCCGGCTACGGCCACGCCCACCACGGCAACGGCCAGGCGGCGCTGCTGCTCAACCTGGATGTGATGAACGCCGGCAACGGCGGCACGCACAACGTGACCACCTTCGCGCCGTCCGAACGGCTGCTGCAAGTGATCCCGTATTTCGAGCAGTATCATCAGAGCCTGACGATCTGGAGCCCCGACAGCAAGAACCTGGTGGTGTCGGCCTACGTGGGCGGCAAGCCGGGCATCTTTGTGGTGGCGGCCTCGGGCCGGCTCGACCCGCGCTACATCGCAGATGGCTGGCTGGGGTTGTGGAGTTGGAAGTAAAGCAAGAGCCAAGAAAGAGAAAAAGAGGCTCTACCGTAGCTGACGGGATTATTGTCCAAAGGCGACTGTGGCGTGAAAAATGTGCCTATCGCGTCCAGTCTTACGTTAAGTGCGCGGCGCCTTTCCCGTTGAAGCCGGTAGAGCCCGAAGTTTTCAAGCGCTAACCTGACACGCCGCTGCGCAAAATAGTTCTGTCTGTCGCAGCCGTGTGCCAGTGCCAACGAAAAA
>JBBRZY010000251.1:0-6917 GCA_038252885.1 Anaerolineales bacterium
ATCGCCGTCTACGCGCTCGATTAGCTCCCCGGGGGTACGGGCGTTGTGGAAGGCGAGGTCAAGTTGGAGCACATGAAGCGCCAGCCGTGCCCGCAGGCGGTTGGTGGCGATCAGCCCGATGTTGCCGCCGAGGTAAGCCTGGGCCACCAGCAGCCCTTGCAGCACGATCGAGCTGACCAGGAAGAGCAGCGCCAACTGGATCAGCGCCGCCAGCGGCTGGCCAGACTGGGCACCATCAATGAAGCGGCTGAGCAATTGCGGGTTGAGCAGTTGCAGCCCGATGCCGAGCAGCAGCACCAGAAAAACGGCCAGCACTTGCCGCCACAGCGGCCGCACGTATTGCACGAACAAGCCGGCGTTGGTGGGCGCGGCGGCGGGCGGGTTGGGATACGGCGCGGTGGACACAGGGTGCATTATCCCATTCGAGGCGAGGATGGAGGTCGGACCATTAAACGAACCGAGCCGGCAGCGTCGCTACAGGCTCGGATCAGGGCCTTCGTGACAGCGGGGCGTAACCGTCAGACCGGGGCCTTATCCAGCGGCGGCATGACCGCCAGAAAGTCGTTGGCGAAGCGCGCCGCATAGTCGTTCAGCAACTGCTCCACACGCGCCGAGTCCGGCGAGGCCACGATCAGCCCGGCGTGGTGCTTCTTCTTCATGTGCCAGGCGACCTCGGAGTCGTTGTAGGCGCTCAGGTCGGGCCACTCTTGCCGTGCCAGGCAGTTGAGGACCCCCGCGTAGCCTTCGCGGACCTCCGGCAATTGGTAGGGCTCACCGCGCAGCGAGGCCGCTTCCATGCGCGCCCACTCGCCCCACAGGTCTACGCCAGTGGCGAAGCGCACCGCCTCAGCGATGTTGGCCCCGCCCACCCGCGCAGCCGTCTCCAGAAAATAAAGCCGGCCGTCGGCGTGGGCGCGGATGTACTCCGTGTGGGTCGCGCCGCGCCGCATGCCCAGCGCGCCCTGCACCTGCCGATTGAGCGTGAACAGCCCTTTGGCCTCGGGCGAATTCCGGTCGAGTGCGCGCGTGAGGAAGATGCCGCCCTCGTGATAGACGCTCATCGGCGGGCGGCCGTACTGGTGGGCCTGCTGGAAAATCACCTCGCCGTTGTTCACCAGCCCGTCCACGTGAAAGACATCGCCAGGGACAAACTGCTCCAGCACGAAGAACGACTGCTGGTCACCCAGCGCGTCGAGCAGCGGCCACAGGTCGTCGGCCCGGTGCAGCTTCTTAATGCCCATCGAACTGGCCTCGGAGCGCGGCTTGAGCACCCACGGCGCGGGCACGCGGCTCATGAAGTCGCGCAGCCGGTCGTAGTTGAAGACGCCGATGAACTCCGGCACCAGCACGTCGCCGGCGCGGGCGGTGGTGCGCATGGCCAGCTTGTCACGGAAGTGGCGGGCCAGGCTCTCGCCCATGCCCGGCAGGCGCATGTGGTCGCGCAGCGCGGCGGCGGTTTCCACGTCATAGTCGTCCAGCGCGATGACCTGGTCAATCTTGTGCGTGCGCGCCAGGTAACTGGCGGCATAGATGATGTCCGGCCGCTTGGTCAGGTCGGGCATGAAGTAGATTTCGTCAATACTGGCGCGCGGCCAGTCTTCCTGCGCGAACGACTCTTTGGCGATCAACAGCACGGTGCAGCCCAGGCGCTTGGCCGCTTCCAGAAAAGCGCTGCCCTTGAAGTACGAGGCCAGGCACAATAGGGTCAATGGGCGCGTCTCGGCCATTAGTTCATTACTCCTTCTTCGGTTTCGGCGATGAGCTGCGCCACAACCGCTTTCAGATCACCGGTGCGGCGAAAGGTCGCCAACTGGCGGTCGGCGCTGCTGCCTTCATCCAAGATACGGTAAGCATACTCAATCTCGCGCCGGCTGCCCAACTCGTCCATCACGTCGCCCAAGAACCACTCCAGCATCTCGCGGATCAACTCGCGGGCGGGCTTCTCTGCCTGCTTGCCGAAGTCAATCAGCTTGCCGTCCAGCCCGTAGCGCACGGCCCGCCACTTGTTCTCCTCAGTGAATTCCGACGGGTAGACCCGGAAGGTCATATTGTCGCGCCGCAACTTCCAGAGTTTGAAAATCAGCGCCTGGAAGATGGCCGCAATGCAGACCGCCTCGTCCACGCGCGTGCAGCAGTCGCTGATGCGGAACTCCAGCGTGGGGTAGTTGTGGTTGGGCCGCACATCGAACCAAATTTTGGTGCTGTCGGGGATGGAGTTGGTCTTGACCAGCACATCCACATAGTGCTGAAAGTCGCTGTAACTGTGGAACTGCGGCGGGATGCCCGTGCGCGGGAAGTTGCGAAAGATGATGCTGCGGTAAGACTTAAGGCCGGTATCCTGGCCCAACCAGAAGGGCGAGCTATTCGTCAGGCACATCACATGCGGCATCAAGTAGCGCACCACGTTCATCGCGTCGATCAAGAACTCCGGGTCTTCGATGCCAATGTGCACATGCGTGCCGAAGATCAGCAATTGCTGGGCCAACATGCCCATGTCTTGCCGCACGCCCAAGTAGCGCTCGAAGGGCGTGATGTCCTGCGCCATCCACGACGAGAATGGGTGCGAGCCGGCGGCGGCGATCTTGAGGCCGTTCTTGGCGGCCAACTCCATCACGCCCCGCCGCAGCCGCACGATCTCGGCCCGCGCTTCGGCCGGCGTGTTGCACACGCTGGTGCCGACCTCGACGATGGACTGATGCAGCTCGGCCTTCACCTGCTCCTTGAGGATGACCTTGCCCGCCTCCAGCAATTCGGTGATATAGGACCGCAGCTCGCCCGTGACCGGGTCAATGATTTGGTACTCTTCTTCAATGCCGATGTTGAAGGAGGGCGTGATCATGCGTTAGTCCCGCTTTTCTAGGATGAAGGTGGGCACGGTAGAGCCTCCGCCCGCCGTGACGTTGAGCAGCGCGGCGGTGGATAGGCGCGTCAGGCAGCCCGAGGCATAGGCCCCGTTCCAAATGTAGGGGTTGGTGTCGAGCATCCGGTCGAAGACATGCACCCGGCCCTCGACCAGGCTGGGGTACGGCTCGCTTGGCAGCACAATGCGCCGCTGGACGATATAGGGCGTGCTGAGGGCGTGGCGCAGGGCGTTGGTCCACTCGTCAGACGACACTTCCCAGCCCAGCACAATACCATTCCCGCCGTAGTCGTCGTTGGGTTTGAGCACAAAATTGTCCTTGTGCATGTCGAGGTAGGGCAGCAGGTCAATCGGCTGGCCGTCAATCTGCGTGGTGCGCTCGACCACATTGCGGGTCCAGGGAATGTAGCTGTCAATGGCGTGGGCCTCGTCGGCCGAGAACAGTGCGCGGTTGGCCTCGTCGCTCAGCACGGCCAGGCTGGCCTTCTTATGCAGAATTTTGCAGACGAACGGGTTGACCATGCACACTGCGCCGTCGCGGACAGCCCGCACCACCGGATGGTTCAGCCCCTCCCGCTCGATCAACTCGCTAATCAGCACGCGCTTGTAGATCAACTGCACCGGGGTAATGCCGTCGGCCAGCAATTGGCCGTTGCGATACTCGAACTGGCGCGGGTCGGCAATCAGGCAATCCAGCCCGTGCGAGCGAAAGTAGTCTTGAAAAAGCACGAACTCGCTGTAGGTGGGCACCTCGCGCCAGTCGAGGATGGCGATGCGCGGAGCCTCGCGCCCGCCCCACTGCTCGTAGGCGTCGAGCAGGGCGTGCATCACATGGTGGCGGCTGGGCAGCGGGCGCACATCGTAGGTGTGCTCGAAGCGGCGCATGATCGGCAGCCCCAGAAAGACCTCCGAGAGCACATCGTTGTAGGCCGGGGCGGCGGGCGTCTCGGCGTTGTACTCGGTCAGCCACAGGCCTTGTTCGGTCAGAAAACAATCCATACGCGCGGTTGGGCTGGAGGCCCGAAAGCGTGGGTCGGTCTGGATCAGCTCTTCTTCCCAAGCGGCCAGGCTAAACTGGGCGCGGAAGCGGGCGTCGGCCATGGCGACGACGTGGGCCTTGGCGAAGGCCGGCATCACCTGGTGAATAGCCCGGCGCAGACTGGCGTATTGCGTGGGCGTGAGGAAGCGCGGGCGCAGCACCGTGCAAAGCGGGCGCTCGCCGAAGAACAACTCACGCCGGTGCAGTTGGTCGTTAAGCTGGGCCTGGCTTTGCCGGCCGGTCTCGTCGTCCAGCAGGCTGTGGTAGTGGTCAATCGCCTGGCGCGGGTCGGGCACGCTCATATTCGACCTATCCTTTGGACTGGGGTGGTCAGGCGGCGGGCTTAGCCCCCAAATAGCTTGTTCCAGCGCAACTCGGCCCCTTGCGCGCGCGGCTCGCGCGCCAGGCGCAGGCACATATCGGCCATGTGCTCGACGCACCAGCGGTGGAACTCGTGACCGAGCGAGTTGACATCCATATCCGGGGCCGGGTTCATAAAGTCAATGGCGTACGGCACGCCGCCGCGCACGGCCCACTCGATGGTGTTCATGTCGTAGCCCAACGCCTGTACCAACGTGCGGCAGTCGGCCATCACCCGGTCGTACAGCTGCGGTGACAGGTCGTGGTGCGAGTACTTGCGGGCGTTGGGGTCGTACTTCATCACCAAAATGTCGCTCTGGTCGAGGCACATACAGCGGATGTAGTTGTCCCACTGAATGAACTCTTGCAGCACCATCGTGAGCAGGCCGGAGTTGTTGTAGTTGGCATATAGCTCGTCAAAGTCGTGGCAGACGTACACTTCCTTCCAGCCGCCGCCGTGCGCGTCTTTGAGGATGACTGGGAAGCCGCCCAGGTAGTCGACCAGGCTCTGCCAGTCGATCGGGTAGATGAGGTTGCGCAAGCTTTCGTTGTGCACGATGCCGGGCACGTAGTCTTTGTTGGGCAGCGCCACCGTCTTAGGGCTGGCAACGCCCAGCTTGGTCGCCAGGCCGGCCTCAAAGAACTTGTCGTCGGCGGTCCACATGAAGGGGTTGTTGACCACGTGCACGCCTTGGAGCGCGGCGTACTTGAGGAACGACCGGTAGTACGGCACCTCGTGCGAGATGCGGTCCACGATCACGGCATAGTCCACCAACTCGTCCATGCGCGTGCCGCCCAGTTGAACGTACTCGGCCACGACGCCGGTGTTGCGCCCGTTGACCTCTTCCAGAAACGCCGGCGGAAACGACCACTCGCGCCCGACAATCACACCAATCTTGCTCATGGGGGGCCTCCTCTGCGCGAACGACAGGGCTCTAGGTATTCGGCTTGTGCGCTTCCAGCATGTAGCGCCGGTCGGTCAAGATCAGACCTTCAGGCCGGCGGCGGGTGCGCTCGAACTCTAACAGCGGGTCTAAATCGGCGTCGAGCTCAAAACCCGGGAAGCTCCACGGCGCCGCCGTCATGGTGTAAACGATCTGCCCCAACTGCTCAAAGGCCATCGCCTGCGCATGCTGCTGCCAGTTCACCACGCGTAGGCCGGCGGCCTCCAAGCCGCGCGGGTAAGTCTCGTGGTGCGGCTCAAAGAAGACCATCCGCGGAAAGGCCTCGCGCAGCTCGTCGTACCAGTCGAACCGAATCTGCTGCGTGAGCACCGTGCCGCCGGGCGTCAATACCCGCGCCACCTCAGCCGGGCGCAGCGCCTCATGCCGGTCGAGCACCAGATCGAACGCAGCCGCGTCAAACGGCAGTTCGTAGCTGTCGGCCCGCACCACACTCACCCCCAAGGGCTTCAGCCGCCGCGCGGCGACCGGCGCGTTGCGTTCCCACTGCTCGGTGGCCACGGCGCGGCCGGCGTAACCCGGCAAAATTCGGGCCAGGACCTCACCGCCCCCGGTGCCGAGATCAAGCATCGTTTTGGCGTTGGCCGCCAGCTCGCGCGCCCGCCGTTCGTAGTCCCACGGCGGCGGCGCGCCCAGCGGTCGCGGCTGGTGCGCCAGGCTCCAGCCTTCCAGCGCGTGCGCCTCGGCCGCATACGGGCGCAGCTCGGCCAGCCGCGCGGCCCGGTCAGTCATGGCCGCCAATATACAGCCGAATCATATCACGCCACCAGGGCCAGTCGTGCGCCCAGCCGTCCCAGGTGCGCAGCGCATTGCCAATGCCTTTGTTCCACAGCGCGCCCGACACTGCCTCGGTGCTGCCCCGGTTGGGGTCGTCCTTGCCGGTCACCAGAATAATATCCATTTCGCGCAGCCGATCGAGCCGCCAGCCCTCGTGCTCATTCGGCAGGTATTCGAGCGGGTTGTTGTAGTACACGCTGTCGTCGTGGTAGCCATCCGTCCACTGGCGAATGTCGTAAATGCCGCTCATGCCGATCAGGCGGCGCACCACCTCCGGGTGCCGGAAGGCGAAGTTGGCAGCGTGGTAGGCTCCAAAGCTCGCGCCGGTGGTCATGGTGAACGGGTTGTCGTTCTTCTGCCACATCAGCGGCACAACTTCGTTGGCCAGGTAGTTGTCGTACTGCGTCTGCCGCCCGGCGCGTGCGCCCGGGTGCGAACGGCGGGCGTACCAGCTTTCGGCGTCCACGCTGTCCACGCAGTACAGTTGCAGCCAGCCCTGCTCCAACTGTTCGCCTAGCACGCCGATCATGCCGCGGTCTTCCCACTCGTAATACTTGCCGAGCGAGGTCGGAAAGACCAGCACCCGCGCCCCGGCATGGCCGAAGATTAGCAAATCCATGTCGCGGTTGAGCGACGGGCTGTGCCAGCGGTGATGTTCGCGATTCATAGGCTCAATCCTCCGCGGGCCAGGGGCGCCGGCTAAGCCGCTGGCGCGCTGACCAACAGCGAGTAGAAACCGCCCGTGCCTTCTTCCTGGCTGGCGGGGTTCTCCACATCGTGCACCCAGGTCTGCCCGTCAATCAGAAACTTGTAAGCATGCACCCCCGGCGGCGGCGGCGGCGCAAGGGTGATCTCCCACAGGCCGGGCCGGCTCTCCCACATGCCGCCGGCCACCGGCCGCCACCCGTTAAAGCTGCCC
>JBBRZY010000252.1:0-6917 GCA_038252885.1 Anaerolineales bacterium
CTGGTAAATGTGGTTGGCGGTCTCGTTTTTCAGGTCGGTAAACAGAAAGACGTACCGCCGCCCTTCGTCCAGCAGCCTTTGGCTCAACCCGGCCACCAGCGCGCTGGCGTAACCGCGCCCGCGCCGCTCGGGCGGCGTATACACCGGCCCAATGCGAATGCCACGCGGCGTGGGGCTGCCGTAGCCCGCCAGTGAGGCCGGCTGGCCGTGGTCGTCTTCCCACAGGTAAATGCCGCGCGTGCTTGTGGCCAGGATGCGCTCGATGCCGGCCCGTGTGTCAGTGGTCGACTCGCCAAAGGCCTCGATCTCAAAGGCCATGTACCAGTCGGCCAGCAGGTCGAGGTCGGCGGCGACCGTGGCCCGCCGCATGTGCCCTGGCACGCCGGCCGGCGGCTTCACCGTCGTGAGTTGGTAGGCGCGCTCGGCCATGCTGCGGGTAAACCGCGCCCCGGTCAGCCGCTGCCAGCGCTCGGCAAACCACCGGCCCACCGGCACCGGCCCGCTGACGCCCGGCAGCATGGGGTAGAACGAGCGCACATCGGCCACCAGCAGGTCGAGCGCGTCGGGCTTGTCTGTCTGCGCCAGGTGCAGCCGCCGGGGCGGGGTGATGACGCCCGCCGCCAACACCTGCCCGCCGCTCTCCACCACGCCGAAGTACGGCGGCTGCAGGGCAAAAGCCGGGTTGAGGCGCAGCGTGCCGGCCAGGCCCAAGAGCACGTTGTTCATGGCCTCGTGGCTGACCAGAAACGCCTCTGCCGCCGTCAGAAAATCACCGGGGTCGGTGAACCGTCGTAAGTGCATCCCTAACCTCTTACGCCTTCGGTCTAGGCCTGCCGCAGCCGCTTGCCAAACTCCACCAGCGCCTGATAGTACGGCTCGATGCTGGGCACGTAGTGGCGCTCGTCTTTCGCGTGCGGCCCAATGCCCGTTTGGCCCCACACCACGCCCTGGCCGCCGGGTGCAAAGCGCGCGCTGGTGCCCGGCAGCTTGCGGCCCACGTTGGCCGGCTGGCCCGACGCCGCTTGCACCGCGTCTAGCAGGTGCACCAGGTACGGGTTCTCTGGGTCGCACACGATGCCTTCTTCTTGCACCATCACCTTTAATTCTAGCGCGGCTGCGGCGCAATAGCTGCTTACCTGCTCGGCCAGAGCGCTCAGCCGGTCTTGCGGGATCGAGCGAATTTCGACCCCCAGCACGCCTTTGTCGGCGGTGATATTGTAGACGCCCGGTAGCCCGACCGTGATGAATGGGAAGCGATATTGGCTCTGCCAGCCGCCCTCGGCCTTGAGCGTCAGCGTCCGCTGGAATAGCTCGGTCAGTGCCTGGCGCGCTTGCAGCAGCCGCTCACCCAGGTCGGCGCTCGCCGCGGCCAGTGCGCTGTGCGCCCGCGCCCCGCGCGCGATGACCTCGAAGCGCATCACGCCCCGGTTCTGAATGCACACCTCGCCGAACAACTCGGTGCCCTTCTCGCCGGTGCGCTCGCCGGCGATGAACAGCTTGGGCGCGTAGCCGTCAAAGCACTCGGCCAGGTCTTTGAGCACGTAAGGCGTGCCCATCGGCTCGGCCTCGCCGTTCTCCTCGTTGCCCACCAGGCATAGGTTGATGGCCGGGTAGGGCGGTCCGAGTTTGAGCGTGTCCTTCATCCACACCAGGTTGGTCGCCACGACGGTCTTCATGTCGGCCGCGCCGCGCCCCCACAGGTAGTCGCCCTCGATGCGCGGCTCGAATTGGCTGTCGTCTGGCTCGGGCTGCACGATGTCGAAGTGACCCGAGAGCATCACCGGGGCGGCCAGCCCGCCGGGGAAGCCCGCCACCACCGCCGGGTACTGGTGCTGTTCGTAGTATTTCACTTCCAGCCCGCTGTCGCGCAAGTAGTCAAAGATTAGCGTGCCGGCGCGATGCACCTCATCGAGCCGTTCGTCGGCGCAGTTGGTCACCGATGGAATGCGGATCAATTGCCCGGCCAGGTCCAAGATCTCGTCGGTTTTATTGTCGTAGTGCTGGGCCACGATGGCTTCGATCCGGGGCCGGAAGCGAATGGGCGCGGCCGGGTCGTTGCGCACATCGTCGCGGGCGCGCTGCAACAACTCGCGCAGCTTCGACGACTCGGGTTCCAGCGCGCCCACCGCCGCCGCAATGCCTTCGACGTCGCGCGCCACCTGCGTCTCGCGCGCGGCGGCCAGGCCCTTGAGGACCTCCGCCGGCACCACCGGCTCGGCCTGGCCCTGCGCCTCTATACCCAGCGCCTGCCGGATGTGCGCCCGCATCTGTTCGGCGGTGTTAGGCGCGCCGTTCGCCATCGCTTCTAGCGGGGCGAGGCGCGGCCACATTTCCAGCGCCTCGGCCAATGGTTTAAGCTGGTCGAGCGTCCAGCGCAGGAACTCGCGCACGCCGATGGGCTTGGCGGTGAACGGGTTTTCGATCTCGGCCCGGAGCCCGAAGTGGGCGCTGGCAGCCTCGTTGCGGCGGGCGCGGGCGATGTCTTCGCTGTCGTAGCGGAAGGCGCGTGCGAAGGTCGGGTCGGCGTAGAACTGGATCAGCAGTAATTCTTTCAGCGCCAGGTTGGCGATGTCTAGCTCTAGCGGGTGCCCGCCCTCGTCCGTGCGGATTTCAACGCGCGCCATCGGGATGTTGATGCGCGCCAGCAAGTTCTCACGCTCGATCTGGCGCGCCATGGCCTCGGCCGTGGTGGCTTCGCCCGCCGCGTACAGCCCGTGATGATAGATGGCGTGCAGTTGGTCGGAAGTGGTCAGGATCAGCCGTTCCACCGGCTCGGCAAACGAGCGCGCGCGGATGGGCGTCCAATTGTTGTTGCCAAAGCGCACGCCACGCTGCACCATGTCGTACGAGGCCTGCAAATAGTCGGCGTGCGAGCGGTAGAGGTTAGGGACGTCGAGCGTCTCGGGGTTGGGGAAGGTGTAACTGCGGTTCGAGTCCACTTCGGTCAGGCGCACCAGCGGCTGGCCGTCAACCAACTCGGCCCGCAGCGGTGTGGCCGCGCTGGTGGCGATGAACAAGGCCGCGAAGGCCCGCATGAGGCGCGTGGCTTCCACATAGACGCGGTTCTTGTAGTCGTCCAGGTGGGCGTGCACACGGCCGTCGCTGTCGCCGCGCTCGCTGGCCGGCAAGTGCATAAAGTCCCAACTCAGCAGCGGCTCGGGCAGTGACAGGTTGGCGTGAATGCCGGCTGTTGCCAGTGACGCGCCGTAGATGTCTACGCAGCGCTCCAGGTAGCGGCGCTTCGCCAGATTCCAGCCGCCGGGGATGCTGTCGTGGCCGACCTGGGCCGGGTAGAGCAGGATGCCGGGGAAGGCATACAGCCGGTCGCCAAACTGCCGGCTGGCCTGCGACAGCGCGTTGTACATGAAGCCTTCCAGCAGCCGCGCTTCGTAGATCGCCCCTAGGCCGGAATAGTATGGCCGCGTGGCCCACTCGATCATCCAGTGGAACACCTCCAGCTGAATGCGGTCGCCCAGCCAACTAGGGATGGCGTGCTGGCGCAGATAGTCCACGAAGCTCAACTGGTCTGGCCCGGTGCCCACGGTCAGCACGGGCTTGAAGTCCGCGTCGTACATGTTCCATTCCAGCTCGAAGCCGGTGGTGCCGCCTTTGAAGTTGGCAGCCAACCCCGCTTCGCGCGCCAGATTGTATTTCTCGGCAAATTTGGAAGGTGAGAACGACATTGAAGCTCCGCTGCGCCTATGCGCCGGCTAAGTGTAAGAAACGTCCCTGGCCCCCGGTCAACCGCTCGGCGGCGGTGGTGATGGGCAGCCAGTAGTAGTCAAACCGCATTCCCCGGTCTTCGGCCCCGCCGGTCACGCTGTGCGCCCAGTGGTCGGGCAGGGCCGTGATCGCCGCGAACAGGTAGGCGTGCCGGTTTGGTCCCATCTCCGGCTCGACTTCCTTCGCCAGCTTGCGCACCAGCTGCACCTGCGCCGCCGTCAGCCCACTCTCCTCGGCCAACTCGCGGTAGGCCGCCGCCTCGAGCGCTTCACCCGGCTCCACCGACCCAGCCGGCACTTGCACGCCCGCCTCGGGGAAGTCGCGGTGCTCAAACACCAGCACCTGCGGCCCGTCGGGGGCGGCGCGCACCACGTAGACCAGCACCTTCGGGCGCACCGCTGGCCGGTCTAGGCGATCAGCGCGTTCAGCCCTTCGACCAACCGCTGCGCCGCGCCCAGCGTCTTCTCGACGGGCGTAGCATACGAGAACCGGATCCATTGCGCGCCGTCTTCAGAGAAATAGATGCCGGGAACAACCGCCACGCCGTGCTGCTCGGCCAGGTACTGCCCCAGCGCCTCGCTGTCGGCCAGGCCCTTCGCCTCCAGCCACTTGGCCACATTGATGAAGGCGTAGTAGCCCTGGCCCAGGATATACTGAAAGCCGTGCTCGTCCAGGAACTCGCGCAGCACCTTGCGGCTGGCGTTGGTCGGCTCTACGATGCCGCGCGTGACCTCGGCGAAGCCCATTTCGTAGGCCGCCATAGCGACCGCCAGCGAGTAGAAGCTGGGGATGACGGCGTGCGACGCCCGCGCCACGGTGAACTTGACCACCTCTTCTGAGGCGATCAAATGGCAGTTGCGCACATTGCTGCCGCCCAGGCTCTTGGTCAGCCCGTCGAGGAACATCAGCCGCTTGCGTTCGGCCGGGTCAAACTGCTGCACAAAGCTGTTCAGGTCCATCGGCTGCTCGTCGGTCACGTAATGGTACATCCAGTCGAACAGCACAAAGGCGGCGCCCATTTTCAGGGCGGCCTGGGCTAGCTCCACCTGCCGCTGCACGCTGATGGTCGCGCCGGTGGGGTTATCGGGGTTGGTGATGACCAGCCCGGCGATCTTGCGCCCGCTCTGGGCGGCGTAGTCTACGCAGGCCTGCAAGCCGTCCTCGGTGTAGGCCCAGCCCGCCTCCGGGCGGCCGGGGGCGCGCAGCACATTTGCGCCGACGCCGTATGGCCCCCAGTTGTAGGTAATCCACGGCACGCGCGAGACGACCACCGGGTCGCCCACGCGGCCGTGGCCGAGCGCCAGCATGGCGGTGTAGGCCTTCACCAGCGCGTCGCGCCCGCCCTGCGTGCCGATGACGTTGTTCGGCCCCAGCCCAGTGGCCGGGTCGAGCTTCCAATACTGCTCCACCACGCTCTTGCGGTAAGCGTCGGTGCCGAACGGCATGTCGTAGCCGGTGCCGTGCGCCAACTGCAGCTCTTGGGCGCGCTCCAGCACGGCCTTGGGCACGCCGGGCAGACTGGCCCCGCCGTCGCCTTGCGAGGCGTCAAACGTGGCCGCGCCCGGCCGCGCCTGGCGGTAGACCGACAGGCTCTTATTGATCAGAAACATGCGCGAGGCCGGAATGGGGGTCAGTTGCTTGAGATAATCCCCCACCGGGATCAGGTTGGCCTCGGGGACGACGTAGACCGGGTTATCCAGGTTAGCGTGGGCAGCAGTCATGATGTAAGACCTTTCGGGGCGCGGGCCAGGGCAGGGCGCTCAACGGGCGGCGCGGCGTCTGGCGCGGGCGCAAAAAAAGGCCCCGGCGGGTATGCCGGGGCCAACTGTGTGTACGTAACAGGCAGGCGCTACCGACATACCCTCACAAGGGCATACGCGGATTGGTGCCGGTAGTCGCAATATTGAGCCGGAACGAGCGTTGCTTGAACACGGCGGCAGTTTAACATGCGGTGGAAGGGGCGTCAACACCCTAAACTGCCTACTGCCTTTTGTGCAGATTGCCGACCCGACCCCTTGACTTTGCGCCCGTATTCGTGTTAATCTCACCACACAATGCAGCACAAGCGCAGCTTCTACTTTTACGCGTACTACTTTTACGGCCGCCGCCCAGCGCCGTTGCTTGCGTTTGAGTAGACGCGATACCGCCGACACTCAAAACCGCGAGGCCAACGGCCTCGCGGTTTTTTTTCGTCTGCTAACGGAGGTCGCATGCATCTTTGCGGGATTCGGGGAGCCACCGTCGCCGCCGCCGACACGTCGGAGGCCATCCGCAGCGCCACGCGCGAGCTGCTGTTGGCGCTCGTGGCTGCCAACGGCTTTGCCAGCGACGACCTGGCTAGCGTCATCTTTTCCGTCACGCCAGACCTGACCGCCGAAGCCCCGGCCCGCGCCGCCCGCGAGCTGGGTTGGGATGACACCGCCCTGATGTGCTTCGCCGAGATGGCGGTGCCGGGCGGCTTGCCGCGCTGTATCCGCGTGCTCATCCATTGGAACACCGAAAAGTGGCCGGACGAAATTCGCCATGTCTATCTCCACGCTGCCGTTCAGCTTCGGCCCGATCGCGCCAGCCGCGCGACGGACTGAGGCGCTAGCGGGCCTAGCCCTACCCCAGAAAGCATCTGCCATGATTATCGTAATGCGTGCTGTTGCAACTGCCAAGGAAATTGCCGACGTGGTCGCCAAAGTCGAGGCGCGCGGCCTGCGCGTGAACATCTCGCGCGGCGAAGAGCGCACCATCATCGGCGTCATCGGGGATGAGCGCCCGGTGGATGGCTCCCAGTTCGAGGTGATGGACGGCGTCGAGAAGACCGTGCCGATCCTCAAGCCCTTCAAGCTGGCCTCGCGCGAGATGCACCCGGCCGACACGCTTGTGCCGCTGGACGGCATGAAGGTCGGCAGCAACAAAATCGCCATCATTGCCGGGCCGTGCTCGGTGGAGAGCCGCACACAAATCTTGGAAACGGCCTTCGCCGTGAAAGAAGCCGGGGCCATCGCCCTGCGCGGCGGCGCCTACAAGCCCCGCAGCAGCCCGTACAGCTTCCAGGGGATGGGCGAAAAGGGCCTCGAACTGCTGGCCGAGGCGCGCGAAGCCACAGGGCTGCCGGTGGTCACCGAGGCCATGTCGCCCGAACAGGTGCCGCTGGTGGCGCGCTACGCCGACGTCATTCAGATCGGCGCGCGCAACATGCAGAA
>JBBRZY010000253.1:0-6908 GCA_038252885.1 Anaerolineales bacterium
CGTCGTCGTCACATACCCCTTCGCGTCGGATAGGCGGATGACCTCAACGAACAGGTCGGGGTCGCCTTTGGCCAGGTCGAGCCAGATTTGGGCGTTGCCCGGCCCGGCGTAGTAGCCCGCCAGCATCGCCGCCGGCCCGCCGCCGGTCTGCTGCGCGATGAAGTCTAGATAGTAGGCGCCCATCGGGATCGACACCGCTGGGCGGAAGAGATCGTCATACGTGAAGTCTTGCAGCCCCAATTGCGCGGCCACATCGTCGGCCGTGGACGGGATGAACTGGTTAAGCCCGCGCGCATCGGCCACCGAGTAGGCGTACTTCCAAAAGAAGCTCTCGATCCGCATCTTGGCGTACATGACAAACGGGTGCACGGCATAGTTGTTGCCGGCCGGCACCACCCGGTCGCTGTAAGGGGCCGGGTAGCGCAGCCGCAGAATGTAGACCGGCACTTGCAGCGAGTCGGCCACGCCGGCCAGGTCGACCACCTGCCGCGCCGCGCGAATCGCCAGGTCGTAGGCGCCCAACTCGTGAAAGTACACCGCCAGTTGCCAGGTCGCCAGCGGGTCGCCACTCAGCGCCACCCGCAGCGAGTCGAATTCGGCGTGCGCTTCTGACAGCCGGCCGACCTTCCACAGCGCCGCCCCGCGCACAAAGCGCGGCTCTTTCCACACGCCCGGCTGCAACTCGCTCAGGTTGGTAATGCTCTGGGCCAGCGGGAAGGTTGCCCGCAGCCAGGCCTCGGCCTCGGCCCGTTCCTTGACCTCATCGAAGTTGAAGTGGTATTGCGTGGGCGGCCAGAACGGCGCCTGGCCGGCCAGCAGTTGCCGCGCGCGCAGGGCGTAGTAGCCATGCGGCCCCAGCCCGGCCGCCGCGTTCCAGGCGGCCCGTGCGCCGTCGGTGTCGCCGAGTTGTTCCTTCACTTTGCCGATCCACAGTTGCGCGCGGGCCTGCTCGTCGGGGTCGGCTGCCAGCGTGGCGGCCAGCTCAAAGCGCAGGCCGGCCGCGCCAAAGTCGGCGTTGCGGTACAGCACCAGCCCGGCCTGCATGGCGGCGTCTGGCGCCTGCCCGGCTTGCGGGTACTCGGCGGCGATGCGGTTCCACAGCGCCACGGCGCCGTTGAAGTCGTTGTTGCGCTCGCGCAGCCGCGCCGCCCGGAAGAGGGCATCCGGCGCGTCGGGCGAGTCGGGCGCGGCGGCGACCAAGGCTGTAAAAGTCGCTACGTCGTCGGGGTACGGTTGGATGAAGGCAATCTGAAAGTAGGCCGGCGTCCACAGGCTGTCGCCGGGGTAGGTGTCTACCAAGGCGCGCCAGGCCGTGATGGCGGCGGCGGTGTCGCCCAGCGCCGCATAAGTTTGCCCCAGGTGGTACAGCGCCGTGGCGTCGCCGGGGCCGCTCGTATCGTCCGCGCCTTCGGCAAAGGCCTCGCGGTAGCGCAGCAGCGCATCGCGCGCCGGCTCGTAGTTGGCGGCATAGTAGTTGACCAGCCCGCGCTGTAAGTCGTTCACCGGCACGCCGTCGTTCACCAGCACCAGCAGCCCGTCGAATGTGCCCGGCGCTTCAGGGTAGTTGTTGACCGCGTCCAAGAAGTTCGCGTATGCGGCGGCGGTCTGCCCGTCGGCGTACAGCAGTTGCCCGGCCTTGACGGCCACGCGCGCCTTGCGCCAGTTTTGGTTGGTGGCCTGATACACCGCGTCGTACTCGGCCACGGCCGCCGCGCTGTCGCCCTGCGCAGCGTAGACCTCGGCCAACTGCTCCTGCAAGTCAAACGCCGAACCCTGCTGCGGCGCGGCCAGCGCAGCCTGGAGCGCACTCACGGCGGTGTCGTACTCGCCCAGCGCAATCGCGGCCTGCGCGCGGCTGGCCTGCACATAGGCATCCAGCGCGTCGGGCCGCAGCGCCAGGTAGGCGTCGTAGGCCGCGATCGCCAAGGCCCATTCGCCGGCGGCGCGGTAGGCGTCACCCAGCACAAATTGCGCCTCGGCCACGTTGGGCGAGGCGGGTTGGACTTCGATGAAAGCGGTCAGGGTGTCAATGGCGGCGGCCGGTTCGCCCGCGCTCAGGTGCGCCCGCCCCAGCCCCAGTTGCGCCGCCGACAGCAGGCCGGGGTCGTCGGTGGCATTCAACACGGCCGAGTATTCGGCCAGGGCGCGCGCCCAGTCGCCGTCCGCCAGGGCGCTGTCGCCGGCCTCAATGCGGGCCGGCGGGATGGGGGTGGAAGTGGGTGAGGGCGCCGGTGAGGGGGTGGCGCTGGGTGTGAGGGTGGGGGGCAGCGTGCTGGTGGCAGTGGCGCTGGCGGTGGCGGTTGGCCCCAGGAAGGGCAAGCTGGGCTTCCAACCAAAGCGCATAAGCAGCGCTGCCCCGCCCGCGCCGCCGAGGCAGGCGAACACTACCAACGCCAGCACGTAACCGAGCGGAATGCGCGGCGCTAGGCCTAAGCGCCGGCCTCGACGCCGCTCGGGGCCCGAGGTCTCTGCCATGCGGGCATCATATCACAGCGTGCGTGGGGTTTGATTGCAGGAACAAATTGACGACGCGCGGGTCGAATTGCGTGCCGGCGTTGTCGTGCAGGTAGTTGCGGGCGCGCGCCTCGGTCCAGGCCCGGCGATAGGGCCGGTCGGAGCACAGCGCGTCCCACACATCGACCACTGCGAACAGCCGGGCGGGCAGGGGGATGTGCTCGCCGCGCAGCCCGCGCGGGTAGCCGCTGCCGTCCCAGCGCTCGTGATGCGCGTGCGGAATGTCGAGCGCCGGCCGCAGGTGGTTGATGGGGGCCAGCATTTCAAACCCCAGGGTGGGGTGCCGCCGCACATCGGCCTGGTCGGCCTCGTTCAGCGGGCCGGGCCGCAGCACCACGCTCTCGGCCACCGCCAGCATGCCAATGTCGTGCAGCAGCGCGCCGCGCCGCACCTGCACCAACTCGCTGTCGTTCAGCCCCGCCTGGCGCGCCAACTGCATGGTCAGGTCGGCCACGCGCCGGCTGTGCCCAGGGCTTTCGATGCCGCGCGCTTCGAGCACGCGCGCCCAGCCCTCAATCGTGGCGTCGTAGGCCAGGCTGAGCTCCAGGTTGGTGCGCTGCAAATCGGCGAACAGCGTGGCGCTGTCAATCGCGATGGCGCTCTGGGTCGCCAGCGATTCCAAGAACTCTAGCCACTCCTGGTTGGGGGCCAGCGGCCGGCGCGTGAGCACTTCGAGCACGCCGTGCAGGCGGCCCTTGGCGATCAGCGGCAGGCCGTAGTAGCTGCTGAACCCCGCCAGCGCCGTGGGCCAGTTGCTGCGGGCGGCCTCCAGGTTGGGCAGGTGCAGGGGGGCGCGCTGGGCCACCACCTGCGCCGCCGGCAGCGTGGTGGTGCGCGCCTGGCGCAGCAACCCCAGGTTCAAGCCGCGCACGGCGGCATATTCCAGCGCCGGCACCGGCGGGCTGAGCAACACCACGGCCGCGGCGTCCACTTGCAGTTGGCTCACCAGGTGATCGAGCATGATGCTCAGCGTCACGCGCAAATCAAAACTGGTGGTGATGGCCACGTCCACGGCGTGCAGCGCGGCCAACCGGAGCAAGCGGCGCTCGGTCTGCTCGTGCAGCGCGGCCCGGTGCAGGGCGCTGGCGGCCATGTCGGTCAGGGCGTTCAGCAGGCGCGCTTGGGGCGGGCTGATCGTGCGGCGGGCGTTGACACTCAGCAGGCCAATGGTCTGGCCCAGCGCCACCAGCGGGGCGTTGGCAGCGCTCATCCCAATCGGGCGGGTGGACGCGGCTTCTACCGGCTCGTCGGGGGCCGGCGTGGGCCGGGCGCTGGCCGGGTTGAGCCAGTTGAGGGTTGCTTCGACGGTCAATTGGCCGTTGCTGCTCTCCTGATGCAGCAACGCCACGCCATCGACCTGCAGCAGCGTCTGCACTTGCTCTAGGATGATGGGCAGCATCGCGGCGCGGGTGGTGGTCGAGCGCAGGGCGGCGGCAAAGGTCGCCAGCGCCGCCTGTTCGGCCTCGCGCTCGCGGGCCACTTCGGTCGGGCGGGCGGCGCTGCGCGTGTCGAGCAGCGCCCGTTCGAGCGCCACTGGCAGCCGGTCGAGGTGCCCGGCCTGCACCACATCGCGCGCGCCGCGCCGCAGCAGAAGCCGGGCGCTGGCCGGGTCGCACAGCGCGCCGGGGGTGACCACAATGATCACCGGCACACCGGGCGCAAGGCGCTGCACATCGTCTAAGATACTTTCGGCGCTGAGTTCATAGTGGCCGTAGGCCACCAGCACCACTTGCCAGGCCTGGGCGAGCAGGGCCTGCCGCAGCGGCGCGAGGGAGGTTACGTGTTCGGGGGCGAGGGTCAGGCCGCCGTTTTGCAGGGCGCGCAGCCAGAGCGCAACGGTCGGCGGCGCCACCGCTACAACCAGGGCGGTAACGCGCGGCGCTGCGTCTTCAGCCGGTGGGCGAACGAGCGTTATGGATGGTTCCATGGGACGGACCGTCTACCAGGGCGGCGGCCTGCGACGCCGCCCCAAATATCCGCAGCAGCGGACCCCCCCGCCGCCACGGCCCTACCGATCCCCGTTTGAGCGAATTACCGCCCGGTGGTTTGGGCCAAGTGGGTTTCAGCGACGACTTGCGGCACTCCGCACAATTCGGCCAAGCCGGCCGGCGCCATGCCCTGCCAGCCGTCGGGCAATAACTGCGGCGCCATCAGCAGCCGGCGCGCAAACAAATCCATTTGCGCCTTCATCTCATCATTGGGCACGGGCGGCAAACCGGCGGCCCGGCCCCCGGCCGTGGCGCACAACGCTGTAAAGAGCGCGCAGGCCATGTGGTAACGCCGCTCGGGTTCGGGCAAATCGCTATTGGCAAAAATCGAACCCTGGCCGCCCAGCAAGCGCAGCCAGATCGCTTCGCCGAAACTGACTTCGGTGAGGCTCAGGTCGCGCTGGAGCTCGGGCGGCGGGTCAATCAGCATGTCACGCACCGGCACGGGCAGATGCGAAATGCCATAGTGCGCAAATAGCGCGGCAGCAAGGCTATCACATAAGAAAACGAGTGAAGGAAAACCCATTACTAACTAAGGTGCCTTAAGCACAGACACCTGGCCCACCAACGAACGGGTGGGCCAGGTAAGTAAGACCTGCGGTGAGTAAAGTTACTCGGCCCTACCCATGATGGAAGTAGGCGCCGTTGCTGACCAGGTTAGACCAGCCTACGGCGGGGAGCGCCACGCGCTCGGGCGCAATTGTAATCCGGCGGCCCTCGCGCTGCGCAATCAGCAACTCGATGGCGGCGGCGAAGTCCGAGAAAGCCTCAGCCTGAATGCCCAGCAGCGCTTGCTGCTCATCGGCATCCAGCTGGCCCTCGAATTGGCTCAGCATTTCGGCCCGTTTGCCGTTCAGCAGTCCAGCTCGAAAGCTATCGCTGATAATCGCCTTGCCCACCACTTCGTTCAATCCACGAATAGACATTGTCGTATCCTTCAACAGACTCCACCGGTAACAGCACGTGCGGTTTGCCGATAAAGCCTAACTACCACCACCGCCGGCGAGCCGGCGACTGTGGGTCTGAGCAACCAGTGTCACAGCAGCCGGCTCCCAGGCGGACTTTGTTGCGGGCGGTCTCCCCCTTCTGAACATCCCGCCGCGGCAAAAAATCACGCTAAGACTTCGGCCCCCTGCCTAGCAGCGGAAACTACCCGCCGCCGCAGCCGCCGCCGACCGGGCCGGGGCAGGCGAACACGGGCTGGCGGGTGACCAAAGCAGCCACGGCCGCAGCCAGGAACGGGACGGTCAACATGATGACGCGGGCGGCCACAGGATTCTGGGCGGTCCAGACGGAAACTTTGGTCGAGACGGTGACGAGGGTGTTGTTGAGGTTCATGTTAGTTTCTCCAGTGCGCTAGGCGCTCATTTCTTAGGTATTTCAAGACAATACTCGACCCCCCTCAACGAAACCCTCACATATACAAAAATGCCCTTTTGGCCGTCAAAACGGGCCGAAGGGCATTTTGTGTGCATATTTATGTAAAGCTCTATTCGATCAGGCGGGCATACAACTGCCGGATTTCGCCGGGTGGGTCGAGCCCCAGCTCGGTGCGGAGCATTTCGCGGTAACGGCGGTAGTGGTCGACCACCTCGTAGCGGCGGCCCATGGCGGCCAGGCACATCAGCATCCGGCCATGCAGGTCGTCGCGCAGCGGCTCATCGAGCAGGGCGCGGGCCAGGGTGGTGCGGGCTTCACCATAGCGCGTAAACCGCAGCAATTCGTCGGCGTACTCGCTCAGCACCTTCACGTGCAGGTCTTTCAGCACGCGTCGGCGCTCCACCGCCCACTCGGTGTCCAGCTCCGGCAGGTAGTCGCCCCGGTAGAGCGCGGTCGCGGTCGAGAGCGCCCCCATCCGCCGCAGGTCGCTGCGGCCGGCGGCCAGCGCCAGGCGCGCCTGCCCTTCAAACAGCTGCGCGTCCACCATGAGTTCCAGGCTGGGCGCCAGGCGGCACTCGCCCTCCTCCAGCACTATGGCCTCGCAGCCCAGCGCCCGCCGCAGCCGGTAGAGTGTCTGGTACAGGTTGGCCACCGCGCGGCTCTGCGCCATGTCGGGCCAGAAGGCGGCCAGCACCTTCTCCTTCGACAGCGGCATACGCTCGATCAGGTAGAAGAACAGGTCGCGCGGGCGCTGCGCCCCCCACTCGGTCCGGGCGATCTCCACGCCGTCTTTGAGCACCTGGGCCACGCCCAAGATGCGCACGTCGAGGCCGGGCGTGAGCGGGCCAGCCCCGTCGGCCGCGCCGGCGATCAACCCGCGTTCGATCAGCCGCCCGCGCACGGCCGTCAGCGCCCCGGCCCGCGCCAGCAGGGCGTTGATGCGCGCGCCCAGGGTGGGGTGCTGGCGCAGTGGTTCGAGCATATCGCGCGCCAGCGGCACTTCGCGCAGCAGCATCTGGTCATAGC
>JBBRZY010000254.1:0-6897 GCA_038252885.1 Anaerolineales bacterium
CCGGGTTTTGACGGCCGGCGAAAAAATCTCCGGGGCCGCCACGCTTGGGGTGCCGCCCCGGTCTCTTTTGCGCTTCGGTCGGTTCGGACGATTTCAAGGGCGCCTGGTGCGATGAGGGGGTCGCCGGACGTTGCCGGCCCACGGCGGGGGGCCGCTCCGGTCAATCTGCATCAGAACGATCACTCCCGCAGCCACAGCCCAATGTGCGCCGGCTGCATCGCCTCGTCCACCGCGCCGCGCAGTTCGGCCGAGAGCTGGTCTAAATTCACCTCGTCGCGTGCCTGGATGGCAAACGCCGCCAGCGTCTGGGCCGTGTCATACTTGCGCCGGTAGAAGCGCCGGTCCACGAAGGTCTGCATCCGACCGCGCACCGGCGCGAACAACGCCGCAATCGCCAGCGTCGAGAGCACTGTCACCAGCGCCGAGTTGCTCTGCCCCGTGAGCGCCCCGGCCACCGCTTGTAGCCCGATCACCAGCCCAAAATAAGTTACGGTCAGCACCGCCGTCAGCGCCGAGTAAATCAGCGTCCGCCGGATCAGAACGTCGATGTCCCACAGCCGGTAGCGCAGCACCGCAATCGCCAGCGTCACCGGCATGCTCAGCACCAGCACCATGCTGATGGGTAGGAAAAGCAAGTAGGTTCGCAGTCCCGCGACCCCCAGCGCCCCCACCGGCATGACCCACGTGATCCACAGCAGCCCGTTCAGCAAGAACCCCAGCAGGCCGGTCAGCCCCCACTTAAGCTGCTGGCGCTCGGCCACGCTGGCCACCCGCCGGTAACGATAGACTTGCAGGCTCGTGCCTAGCACCGTAATGACGACCAGCGCCAGGGCCGCCAGATCACTCTCCAGGCCGACGGTCAGCCCCAGCCCGATCACCGCCGCCCATTCCACCAGCAGCGCGATCTTTCCCCAGCGCGGCACAAAGCGGCCGTTCGGAAACGTGTGCAGCGCGAAGCTCAGCGAGCCAACGAACAGCATCAGCCCGAACTGCTCAATCACCAGCGCCAGGCGGGTATCGTCAATGGCCAGGCTGGCAACATCGCTACTGACGAACAGGCCGTACACCAGCAGGCAGGTGGCGGTGGCTAGCGCCAGCGCGCTGTGGCCCCCGCGCCACATGATGAAGACGGCCACGCCCAGGCAGGTGATTGGCACCGCGACCGCCAGGCAGACCACTACCAGCGCGCTCAACAGTTGGGCGTTTAAGCCCAGACCTTCCACAAACGCGTTGGCCTGCGCCGGCGTGCAATTAGACGTGTCGAAGCACAGGTTGAGCGGCGCTTGCAGCAATTTCAGCACACCGCGCGCATATATGAAGGTGAGGTTGGCCGCCAGCAGCAGCCAGGCCAGGCGCAGCCCCGCCAACACGCGCGCGGCGAGCGGTGGGCGCTCCAACCGGCTGTTCGATGGGGTCGAGGCAAGATTAGTCATGGTTGTTCCGTTTGGCCTACGACCGCAGCCACAGCCCAATGTACGCCGGCTGCATCGCCTCGTCCACCGCACCGCGCAGTTCGTCTGAAAGCATGTCCCGGTTAACCTCGTCGCGCGCCTTCGTGGCGACGGCCGCCAGCGGCTGGGCCGTGTCGTACTTGCGCCGATAGACGCGCCGGGCCACGAAGGTCTGCACCCACCCGCACACCGGCGCGAACAGCGCCGCAATCGCCAATGTCGAGAGCACCGTCACCTAACCGGCGGAGGCGGGCAGACGCGTTTGCCGGCAGCCTATGGTTGTTCACATTAAACAGCGTACCGAATCTCCGTTACGGCAACGTTACGGCCCCGCCAGCGCCTCCACGTTCACGTCGTCGTAGATGCGCGCCGCCTGCAATTTGCCGCTCGGCCCGCGCTCGTAGACCGCCACGCCCGCCTGCGGCGTCAGCCGCTGCGGGCCAAAGCTGATGGCGTTGAACTCCAGCGCGCAGGTCCCGCCGTCGTCGGTCACGGTGCAGTGCTCCAGGCCGATGCCGCCGGAGGCCAGGATGTGCGCCATGAACGCGCGCAGCCGCGCCGGCCCGCGATAAATCCACTCGCCGCCGGCCGGCTCGCGAAAGTAGCCGTCGGGCTCGAACGTGGCCACAATTGCCTCCAGGTCGCCCGCCGCCAGCGCCTGCTGATAGGCCGCCACGATGTCCGTCACCTGCTGGCTGTCATCGCGCGCCAGCAGCGGCGGGCGCACCGCGTGCTTGCCGTACAGCGGCCATTGACTGTGATACACCCTCAGCTCGCTGACCATTCCCCCGTCCACGTGCGCGCCTACCACGGCGATTGGCAACTCGGTCGCGCCGTCCGGCAGTTGCAGGTGCAGCAGCGCCTCGACCACCGTGCGGGCGGCCGTGCGGGTCGTGCGCACCGGCTCCAGCGTGGCGGCATATGCGGTCAGCCAGGCGTGGCGCTCGCGCACAAAGTGCTCGAAGGCCGCCGCGCCGCGCACCGCCCCGACCAGCGGCTCATCCACCAGCGGCGCGCCGGCGAACCCGCTCAGCAGCGCCGCTAGGTCGCCCGCCAGCAGGGCCGGGAGGTAGGCTTGCGTTAAGTCTGTCATAATCCAGTCGCCTCAGCCGTGCGGTAAAAAAAAATCGCTTACCGCAGTGTTGACCACAGTAAGCGACAAGCTCCAGATGGAGCGGGCGATGGGATTCGAACCCACGACCTTCTCCTTGGCAAGGAGACGTTCTACCACTGAACCACGCCCGCGCAAAGGTGCCGAGACACAGGATCGAACTGTGGACACCGCGATTTTCAGTCGCGTGCTCTACCAACTGAGCTATCTCGGCCAATAGCCCTTAGTGCACGCAGGGCTTTCGATCGCGCACGCGGAATTGTAGCCGAGGCGCATGGCCTTGTCAAGCCAAACACATTTCACATTTCATTTTACGTTCATTTCCACCGGCCATCCCGCCTTCAAGCCGCCCCGCCGGCCAACCTCGCGTCCCTAACGCCGCCTCCCCCAGTCCCCCCCAGCGCTACCCCCCGCGCTTTTGTCCGAGCTCCGCCCGCACCCGGTTGGCGATCAGACTCACCAGCCGGTCTTCATCGGTCGCGGCGGTGTCGTCCCACGCGCGGGCCGGTGGGGGCGCAACCTGCGCCGGGCGCGGGTAGTGCTCGCCGCGCTGGTGGCACACGCCGCAAGCCGCGCAAAAGTCCTCGGCGTCGTCGGGCCGGCCCAGGCCCAGCGCGTCGCGCGTCGCCAGCAACTTGCTCACCTGGTCTGGCGGCAGCGGCGGCCCGCCGCCCATGAGCTTACTCAGCGCAATGATCTTGGCCGTGTGCTCCAGCGTCTCCAGCCGGAAGTACGCTTCCATCACATCGCGGCCGACGGTCAGCGAGCCATGATAGGCCAGCACCAGCGCGTCGTGGCTCACAATCACTTCCGAGATGGCGCGCTTGTTCTCGTCGCTCGACGGTGTAGCGTACGGCGTGGTCGGCACCAGCCCCAGGAACACAATCGCCTCAGGGATGACACACTCGGCCAGCGACACGCCCGCGATGCTCAGCGCCACCGCCGTGATCGGGTGCGCGTGCACCACGCCGTTGACGTCTGGCCGGCGGCGGTAGGCCTCCAGGTGCATCGCCAACTCGCTGGTCGGCGTGCGGCCCGGCTTGCCGCTCACCAGCTTGCCGTCCAGGTCGATGATGATCAGGTCGTCGAGCGCGAGGAACCCTTTGGCCAGGCCGGAGGGCGTGCACAGAATCCGGTCGGCGCTCAGGCGGGCCGAGATGTTGCCGGCCGAGCCATCCACCAGGTCGCGGGTGTGCAACAGTTGGCCGATGCGCACGATGTCGGCGCGCAGGGCAGCTTCGTTAGGAAATGTCATGCGGGTGATTATAAATCAGACGGCCGGGTTGGTCTGCAAACTGATCAAAGGCAGCAGCCGTTCCTCGCCGCCGGCGTCGCGCACCTTCACCTGGTCGCCCACGCGCTCGGCCAGGGCGTAGTGCTGCACTGCGTCGCCGTTGAAGCGCTCGACGATATAGCGGCTGAGCGCGGCGGCCCGGTCGGGCGCGGTGATGACCACAAAGCTTTCCTCACCCGACTGCCCCAAGAAGTCATCGGGCGCGCCCATGGTGTTGAGCACCCGGTTGATCAGCAGCGCGGTGTAGCGCAGCAGGTCCGACCCGGCCAGCGCGCCATACAGGTCGCGGAACTCGCTGGTGTGCAGCAGTTGAAAGCTCACCACCGCCCGGTTGGCCTGGCCCGCCACCGCCGCCACCGCCTCGCGCACGATCAGGCCAGTGGGCAGGCCCGTGTGCGGGTTGCTCAGGTTCTCGCGCTCGGCGCGCGTCACGGCGTTCTGCACCCGCAGATACAGCTCTTCCAGGTCGAATGGCTTGGTGATGAAGTCGTCCGCGCCCAGTTGCAGACCCGCCAGCCGGTCGCTCTTGCGGCTGCGGCGCGTCAGAAAGATCACCGGGATGTAGCGGCTGCGCACGCTCTGCCGGAACTTCTTGAACAGCTCGTAGCCGTCGGTGTCGGGCAGCCCCACATCCAGCAGAATCAAATTGGGCAGCGCCTCGCGGATCAGCCGCAGCGCCGTCTCGCCGTCCGGCGCGACCGAAATCTTGAGGCCGCGCGAACCGAAGAACAGCACCAGCATCTCGGCGACCTCATCGTTGTCTTCGACGATTAGAACGCGCGCATCATTCATAGCCCCTCAGCCAGCGTCCGCAGTACCGGCCGTCCGCCGCCGGCCAGCAGTTGGTTGGTCAAATCGGCCAGGCGCTCGGCGTTGAGCGGCTTGCAGGCCCAGGCATCGGCCCCGGCGGCCAGCGCGGCGGCGGGGTCTGGCCCCTCCAGGCAGGAGGTCACCAGCAGCACCAGGCTGTCGGCGTTGGCCGGCGCGGCCCGCAGCGCGCGCGTCAGCGCGTAGCCATCCATATCCGGCATCATCAGGTCGGTGATGATCAGGTCGAAGTGCCGCGCGCCGGCCAAGGCCAAAGCCGCCAGCCCGCCACCCGCCTCGGTGACGCCGTGGCCCTGCTGCCGCAGCAGCTTGCCCAGCAGCGCCAGAAGGACCGGATCGTCGTCAACCAGGAGAAGATTCGCCATGTGAGATGCCTGAAACGATTTTATAACAAAAACCTAACCGGCGCTAATGGGAGGGAAAGGCAGAGAAACGAGAAAGAGAAAAAGAAAAAGGTAGCTCAGCCTCTTCGGTAGAGACTGGCAGGTTGGAGGACTCGGGGTGTCGGATAGGCCTTCACCGCTTTCACTGCCTCAAATTGATATGCCCCCGCCAGCCAACAGCCCATAGACGCTCCGGCCAGTAATTGGTTAGAATAGCCTCCTTGCCAACGCTCGGCGCACGCCGGCCGAGCCCCACTTGAGGTAACCATGACCCTAACCGCCGCCGCCGTTCCGCCCCGCAGCCAGATCGCCCATGAGCACACCTGGAACGCCGAAAGCGTCTTCGCCACCCCCGCAGCCTGGGCGGCCGAGCTTGCGGCCGTTAACGACGCCCTGCCCACGCTCGCGCCGTTCGCTGGCCGGCTGGGCAGCGCCCACACCCTGGCCGACTGGCTGGCCCTGTCTGAGCAACTGGCGCGCCGGGTGAATACGCTGGCCTTCTACGCCCGCATGTCGCAGGCGGTTGAAACCACTAACCCGGCCGCCAGCAGTATGGTCGGGCAGGCCGGGGCGCTGTTCAGCCGCTTTGGCGCGGCCGTGGCGTTTGCTGTGCCGGAGATCTTGGCCCTGGGCGAGGCCACCCTGCTGGCCTGGGTCGATAGCGAGCCGCGCCTGGGCCTCTACCGGCAGTACTTCAGCAACCTGTTTCGCAAGCAGGCCCACGTGCGCTCGGGCGAAGTGGAAGAAGTGCTGGCCCTGGCCAGCGACCCGTTCTCGCAGGTCGATAACACCGAAGAGATGCTCACCGGCGCCGACCTCAAGTTTGCGCCCGCCACTACCAGCGCCGGCGCCCAGATCGCGTTGGCGCAAGGCAACGTCGAGACCATCCTTGACGGCGCCGACCGCGAGGCGCGCCGCACCGCCTGGGAAAACTACATGGATGGCTTCCTGGCGCTGAAGAACACCCTCGCCAGCAACTATCTCGCCTCCGTCAAGCGCGACATCTTCTACGCCCGCGCGCGGAAGTACACCTCGGCCCTCGAAGCCGCGCTGTTCGCCGAGAACATCCCCACCGCCGTCTTCTACAACCTGGTCGAGACCTACAAGCAGAACCTCCCCACCTGGCACAAATATTGGGCCATCCGGCGCCAGGCGCTGGGCGTCGCGACGCTGCACCCCTATGACATTTGGGCCCCCCTCACCGACGCCGCGCCGGTCGTGTCGTTTACCCAGGCCGTCGATTGGATCAGCGCGGGGATGCAGCCGCTGGGCGAGGCCTACGTGGCGGCGCTGCGCCAGGGCTGCCTGAACGACCGCTGGGTGGATATCTACCCTAACCAGGCCAAGACGCCCGGCGCGTTTTCGTACGGCACGTTTGACACCTTCCCGTTCATCATGATGAGCTTCGACAACGGCCTGGGCGCGCTCAGCACGCTGGCCCACGAGCTCGGCCATTCGATGCACTCGCACCTGACGTGCCAGACCCAGCCCTCTGTTTACGCCGAATACTCGCTATTCGTGGCCGAGGTGGCCTCGAACTTCAACCAGGCCATGGTGCGCGCCCACCTGTTCCAAAGCAACCCCGACCCGAAGTTTCAGATCGCCGTGATCGAAGAAGCGATGAACAACCTGCACCGCTACTTCTTCATCATGCCCACCCTGGCGCGCTTCGAGCTGGAAGTGCACGAGCGCGTCGAGCGCGGCGACGGTGTGACCGCCGACGACCTGATTGAGTTGATGGCCGACCTGTTCACCGAAGGCTATGGCGACCAGATGCAGGTAGACCGCCAGCGCGTCGGCATCACCTGGGCGACGTTCGGCCACCTGTAC
>JBBRZY010000255.1:0-6888 GCA_038252885.1 Anaerolineales bacterium
GCTGGAGATCGCCGACAGCCCGAACGTGGGGCTGTGCCTGTGCGTCGGCTGCTGGCTCGAAGGCGGCCCGCTGATGGGGCGCGGCGTGCTGGAGACGATCCGCTACTTCGGCGACCAGAAGAAAATCTTCAAGGTCCACTTCCGCAACGTGGATCAACCACTGCCGCACTTTGTGGAGAGCTTCATCAACAACGGCTACATGGATATGCGCCTGGTGATGCAGGCGCTGGTAGAGGTGGGCTTCAACGGCCCGGCCATCCCCGACCACACGCCGCAGATCGGCGACAACCCGTACATCGCCACGGCCTACACGCTCGGCTACATGCAGGCGCTGCTGGCCGGCGTGACCGCGACCCCGGCCTCCTAACCGGGCCGCTTTCTAAAACGAGCGCGAAGTGGCTTGGGCCACTTCGCGCTCGTTTTGTTTGCGGGGCTGGGCGCGGCGCGCTTACACAAACAGCGGCGCGGAGGCCTGGGCCGCCACCTGTGTTTCGAGCACGGTCAGCGCGTCGGCGCGGCTGAGGCGCTCGGCGGCGGCGAGGCACTTGCGCAGCAGGCCCAGGTCGCTGGTGGTGTTGAGGAACACGCCCGGCCGGCGCAGCACCCAGTGCACGGCGGCGTCAATGTCGGCCTGCTCGGCCAACGGCGCGTACCAGGTGTGGTAGTTGGGCGGCTGGTCGCCCCACGGCCCGCGCGCGATGGCCTTGATGGTCTGCACGGCCACGTTGCGGGTCGCGCATAGCGCCAGCAGCGCCTCGCAGTCGGCGGCGTACTGCGCGTTTTGCAGCATGGGATAGTTGTAGGGCAGCAGCACCGCGTCGAAGTCGAAGCGCTCTAGGCTGCGGCGATGAATGGCGGGCGTGCCGACGCCGTGCCCGGTGACGCCCAAGAAGCGCACCAGGCCCTGGGCCTTGGCCTCCACGAAGGCCTCCAGCACGCCGCCTGGCCCCATCGCCACCTCCCACTCGTCCGGCTCCACCAGGCAGTGCATCTGCCACAAGTCAATCTGGTCGGTGTGCAGCAGCTCCAGCGAGCGGTGCAGGTGCTCGCGCGCGCCGGCGTAGGTGCGCTCGCCGGTCTTGGTGGCCAGGAAGAACTCTGACCGGTAGCGTTGCAGCACCGGGCCCAGTACTTCTTCCGAGTGGCCGTAGCTGTTGGCGGTGTCGATGTGGTTGACGCCATGCGTCAGCAGCAGCTCGAAGGTCTGCTCGACGTCGGCGGCGGTGGCTTCGCCAAACGCGGCGGCCCCGAAGATGGTGGCGCTGCTGAGGTGGCCGGTGCGGCCGAACGGGCGGCGTTCGATCATGGTGGTGTGTTCCTTTCACAAGAAAACCATTGGCCACGAATTACACGAATTACACGAATGGGTCTTGGGCATAGCCCGGTAGCGCCAGGGTCGCAGATGGGCAGGGGGATGCATTATTCAACCCTCACCAATCTACAAGTATTCTACTGCTCATTTTCAACAATCCGCATTCCACCAAACTGCCTTTTCGATGTAGGACAATTTCTCGTTACAACTTAACCATGCGTACCTTCCAGCTGTTGACGCCTCACATACCTACCACGTGGGCACCCCTCTCCTGCGGGAGAGGGGCCGGGGGTGAGGTCGTCCAACCGCCCCTTGCGGATTACGGTGGTGACAACGATGACAACGATGCGAGGTGCGATGACAATGATTTGGAGTCCCCCGAGTCCCCGTCTCTGGCGTCACCTCATTCCTCCCTCGCCGCCAAATTCGTGTAATTCGTGGCCGTTGCCTTTACCCTCCCGCTATAAGCCAACTCGCATAGTGAAATAAGTAGCAAGTATCTCCCACCCCCTTGACAAGCGCTAATTCTGCCCTATTCTAGTTGTAATGACAACAGACAACGTACAAGTGAAGTATACATAATGTTACGCCCCGCCCGAACCGAACGCAAAACCCTCACCGAAGTCGCCGTGGAATCGCTGCGGCAGGCCATCGTCGTCGGCACCTATCTGCCCGGCAGCCAGTTGCCCACCGAAGCGGAGCTGGTCGGCATGCTGGGCGTCTCCCGCACCGTCGTGCGCGAGGCGCTGCGCACGCTGGAAGAGGGCGGCCTGGTGGCGCGGCGGCAGGGCGTGGGCACGTTCGTGCGCGACCAGCCAATCCTTAAGAACCTCAACTTCAATTACGGCATCACCGAGATGATCGAGACGGCCGGGCTCAAACCCGGCACCAGCTACATCAACATGCACACCGGCCCGGCTGACGAGGAGTGCGCCGAGCAGTTGCGGCTGCCGGCCGGCGCGGAAGTGCTGACGGTCGAGCGCGTGCGCACGGCCGATGACCGGCCGGTGGTCTACACCCTCGACACGCTGCCCGCCGCGCTAGTGCAGGGCAACGACTTTGACCCGAACCGCCTGCTGACCGAGTCGGTCTACACCATGGTGCAGACCGCGCTGGGGCAGGTGATTGATTACGGCGTGGCCCGGCTGGTGCCGGCCCACGCGCCCGATTGGGTAGCCGAGCGGTTGGGACTGCCGCCGGCGGCGTTAGTGCTGTATGTGGTGCAAACGGATTTTTCAGCGGCCGATAAGCCTCTGCTTTATTCACGCGAGTATCACCTGCCCGACGCTTTTGATTTTTTGGTGTGGCGGCGCGGTCCAGCGCGGCTGCGCAGCGGAGCAGGAGTTTTGTGAGTGTCAAACCCGATTGCGTTCAGTACGTTGGCGTGCCCCGAATGGACGGCCGAGGCCGTCATTCAGCAGGCGGCCGCCTTTGGCTATCAGGCTCTGGAGTGGCGCGGCGGGCCGCAGGGGCATGTCTCCCCGGCCACGCCGCCCGCTCAGTTGGCGGTTTTGCAGCGCCAGCAGCGCGAGGCCGGGCTGTTTGCCCTGGCCGTGACGGCCTATTCGTCGTTTGTGTCCGATCAGCCCGCCGAGCGCCAGGCCAGCCTGGATGACCTGCGCCGCCATTGTGATGTGGCGGCGGCACTCGGCGCCGCCTATGTGCGCGCCTTTGCCGGTGAGCTGCCGGCCGGTGTGCCGCCCGAAAGCGTGTACGACCAGATCGCGCGCGGGCTAGAAGACGCCGCCGTGTATGCCCACAGCCTGGGGCTGGCGATCGCGTTCGAACCGCACGACGACTTCGTGCGCTCGGCCGTGGCCGCGCCCCTCCTGCGGCGCGTGAACCATCCGGCCCTATCGGTGATCTGGGATGTGGGCAACACCTTCAGCGCGGGCGAGGCCCCGGCCGACAGCTTGGCCTTGCTGCGCACACGCCTGGCCTATGTGCAGATCAAAGATGGGCGCGGCCAGGGCGCTGATTGGCGGCTGACCGACGTGGGCGTGGGCGAGGTGCCGCTGGCCTGGGCGCTCGACCGGCTGATCGTGGGCGGCTATCGCGGCGCGTTCAGCGTGGAGTGGGAGCGGGCCTGGCACCCCGAGCTGGCCCCGGCCGAAGTGGCCCTGCCGGCCGCGCGGCGCGCGCTCAGCCACTGGCTGGCGTCGGCCCGCACCGGCAGCCTGCGCACCCGCCCCCTCTCGACGACCGGGCCAGGGGTCAGCGACTGACACGCACCAACTAAGACGGAGCCTATGACCCTTACTTACGATCCCGGCGCGGGCGACACGTTCAAACAGGCGATCAGCACAATCCCCGGCTACCCGGCCGGCGAGGCGCTGCCGATCCGCTTCATGGTGTTCGAGTCCAACGCGCTGGCGCGGCTGCCTGAGTATCTGCGGCAGGCCGGCGCCAACCCCGCGCAGCCGCTGGCGGTGGTCGTCGATCGCACGCCGATGCGGCGCAACGGGGTGGACCTCAAGCAGCAGGTGCTCGGCCAACTGCGCGCCGCCGGCTGGCAGCCTGAGTTGATTGAACTGTTGCCCGACGCCACCGGCCAGGTGCACACCGACTTCGGCCAGATTCGCGCAGTGCAGGCGCGCCTGACGCCCGCCACGGCGGTGCTGGCAGTCGGCTCCGGCACCGTCACCGATGTCGCCAAGCACGCCGCCTTCTGCGTGCAGCAAGCGCAGGGCGGCGCGCCGCTGCCGTTCGTGGTCTACCAGACGGCCAACAGCGTCAGCGCCTACACCTCCAACATGGCGCCGGTCTTCATGGACGGCGTCAAGCGCACGCTGCCGTCGCGCTACCCGGACGGGCTGGTGTGCGACCTGGAGACGCTGCGCGACGCGCCGTTGGAGATGACGGTGGCCGGCGTGGGCGACCTGCTGGCGGCCTTCGGCAGCTATGCCGATTGGTGGCTGGCCGGCCGCCTGGGCATGGACTCGACCTACACCGAGTTCGCCCAAACGCTCATGGGCCCGCTCGACGAAATCTTCTTGCAGCACGCCGCCGCCATCAACGCCCGCACGCTCGACGGCATGGCGCTGCTGGCCAAGCTGATCGCGCTGGGCGGGCTGGCCATGTCGCTGTCGCACGCCACCGCGCCGCTGTCGGGCTTCGAGCATGTCATCTCGCACGTGCTCGACCTGGAAGCGGAGCAGGCCCACCGGCCGCTGGCCCAGCACGGCTCGCAGGTGGCCCTCGCCACGCTGCTGACCACCGCCGCCAACGAGCGCTTCTTTAAGACCTTTCAACCGGGCGCGGCGCTCGAAGACCTGGACGAGTGGTACCCGACCGCCGCCGTGATGAAGGCCCGCATCGAGGCGGCTTTTGGCGCGCTCGACCCCAGCGGCACCGTGGCGGCCGAGTGCTGGGCCGACTACGCCCTCAAGCTCGACAACTGGCACGCCCATCGGGCCGACTTCACTGCCGCCCTGCGTGACTGGCCCGCCATCTACACCCACCTGCGCGCGCTGGCCAAGCCGCCCGAGCGCGCCGCGCAAATTCTGCGGGCCGTCAGCGCGCCGCTGCGCTTTAGCGACCTGACGCCGCCAACCACCACCGCCGAAGTGCGCTTTGCCTACCTCAACGCGCCGCTCATTCGCCGCCGCCTGACCTTGGGCGACCTGCTGGTCTTTGGGCCGGGAGACCCCGAGGCCGGCTGGAACGCTGTTTGGGATGTCACCCGCCGCCTGGGCGCGTAGTCGCCCCCTATCGCTCATTTATCGCTCATTCACCACCGCGCTCTGGAGGCGCAAACTATGTCAGCCATCACCGGCAAGACCATCCGGCTCAACCGCCTGATCCAAAAAGAAACCAACACCTGCCTGATTTGCGCCATTGATCACGGCATGACCTCGCCGGTCTTCCTCGACGGCCTGTATGACACGCCGGCCCGCGTGCGCGAGACCATTGCGGGCGGGTCGAACGTGCTGATGCTCGGGCGTGGCGTCGCCAAGCATAGCGCGCAGTTCTTTGCGCGTGACACCTCGCTGGCGCTGATGCTGACGGCCTCGGCCGCCGGCCGGCCGGGCGGGGCGCTCATCACACCCATCGGCTCGGTCGAAGAGGCGCTGCGCATCGGCGCGGACGCGGTGGTGATGTATGTGGCCCTGGGCGGCGAGAACGAGCCCGAAGCCATCCAGGCGCTGTCGGACATCGGCGAAGCCTGCGAAGAGCTGGGGATGCCGTTCATCGCCGAGGCCGAATACCCCAACGCCTACCAGAGCCTGACCGAGATGAGCAGCTCATTCGGGGCGGACTACCTCAAGCGCAACGCGCGCTTGTGCGCCGAGATGGGCGCTGATATCGTCAAGGTCAACTGGTCGGGCGATCAGGCCTCGTTCGCCGAGATCATTCGCGCCTGCGACCGGCCGGTGGTGCTGGCGGGCGGCTCGCTCATCAGCGACACCGAACTGCTGACCCGCATGGCCATGGCGCGCGACGCCGGGGCAGTGGGCTGCTCGATCGGGCGCAACATCTTCCAGCACAAGCTGCCGGAAGCGATCACGCGCTCGATCAGCCGCATCTTCCGCGATCGCTGGCCGGCCCAGCAGGCGCTGCAAGAGCTGAACGACAAGCTGAAAGCGTAGGCGTGGCCGAGCGGTCGCTGCGCGCTGTGCGGGGGTTCTTGCTTGACCTCGACGGCACGGTCTACATGGGCGAGCACCTAATCGACGGCGCGCTGGCGTTTTTCGCGTTGCTGGCCGACCGCGGGCTGCCCTACCTGTTCCTGACCAACAACTCGTCGAAAGACGCGGCCCAGTACGTGGCCAAGCTGGCGCGGCTGGGCCTACCGGTGCCGGCCAGCCAGATTCTGACCTCCGGCGATGCCACGGCCAGCTATCTGGCCGAGCGCCAGCGCGGGGCGCGGGTGTGCGTGGTCGGCACGCCGGCGCTGGAGGCCGAGTTTCAGTCGCGCGGGTTTGTGCTGACGAGCGGGGCTACACCCGCGAGCAGCGTGTCCGACTATGTGGTGCTGGGCTTTGATACCACGCTGACGTATGCCAAGCTGTGGCAGTTGTGCGACCTGGTGCGGGCCGGCGTGCCGTACCTGGCGACGCACCCCGACTTCAACTGCCCGACCGAGACCGGCTTTATGCCCGACATCGGCGCGATGATCGAGTTCGTGGCGGCCAGCACGGGCCGCCGGCCAGACCTGGTGATCGGCAAGCCCAACCGCTTGATCGCCGAGCAGGCCGCGCTGCGCCTGGGCCTACCCATCGAGAGTCTGTGCATGGTGGGCGACCGGCTGTACACCGACATCGCCCTGGGCGCTTCGGCTAACATGGCGGCGGTGCTGGTGCTCAGCGGCGAAACGCAGCCCGGCGAAGTGGCCGGCGCGCCGCACGCGCCGACGGCCGTGTTTGAAAATCTCGGCGCGCTGGCGGAGTACTTGAAGGCGTAGCGCGAAAGAGGCGGGGCCGGGGAGCGCTGGGCGGGGGGACTGCGACCGTCAGCGGGGCGGCTCATCGCACGGTGGAATGGTAGGAGTGGCTATCTGACCCTTAACGAAAAAAGCAGGGGGCGGGCAAGGCTTGCGCCTCGCCCGCCCTGTGTTTTTTCGTTGGTACTCGCAC
>JBBRZY010000256.1:0-6880 GCA_038252885.1 Anaerolineales bacterium
CAGTCAACGCCGTGCAAATAAGATGCGATTGCCGTGCGAGGTCGGGAGTCGGAGGCGGCGGGTTAGACAGCGGCTTGGAGGCTGGCTTGCAGGGCTTGGGCAAGCGAGGCGACGTGGGCGGCTTCGAGCAGGTTGTGGTGGCTGCCGGAGACGACCTTGATGGTTAGGCCGCCGAGGGCCAGGCGCTGCCAGCCACGGCGCGGGTCGGGGTCGCGCAGCATAGATTGGCGGCGGCAGTTGAAGAGCGTAACAGCCAGGTCGTCGGCGTGGGGTGATAACTGCGCGAGGCGCGCAGGTGGGCGGCCACCACGGCCTGGCGATGGTCGGGCATTTGGTCGGCGCCGCGCACCACCTCGCCCACTTGCAGTGGGCCGCGCGCGCCCAGGCGCACCAACTGCTGCTTAGAGAGCTGGCGGGTGACATGCATGAAGCGGTCCCAGGTGTAGCGCGGGCCGAGGGCGGCATAGTCGGCCAGCCAGCCGGGCAGGTTGCGGAGCATGGCCCGCCACTGGCGCGGCGACCAAAAGGGGATGGGCGGCATGGTGCGCACCGGCGCGTAGCCCTCGAAGATGGCCACCAGCGCCACCGTTTCGCCGGCCGCGCGCAGTTGCCGCCCCATCTCAAAGGCCACCACGCCGCCCAGACAGTAGCCGCCCAGGTAATACGGCCCGTGCGGCTGCACCTGGCGCACCAGGGCCAAATAGTCGGCGGCCATGGCTTCGTGGCTGGTGTGCGGCGGCGCTTCATCATCATGCCCGCGCCCGCGCAGCGCATAGAAAGGCTGGTCGGGCCCCAGCGCCTCGGCCAGTTGAGCGAAGGGGCCGATGCTGCCGCCCACGTCGTGGACACAGAAGAAGGGCGGGCGTAAACCGGAAGTTTGCAGCGGCACCAGGAGCGAGGCCGGCACAGCGGGCGCGGCCTGGTCGAGCGCCGCCGCCAACTGCGCCAGGGTGGGATGCTGCGCCAATAGGCTGACCGGCAGCTTGCGCCCGAGCAAGAGCTCGATTTGGGTGAACAGGCTGATGGCAGAAAGCGAATGCCCGCCTAGCTCATAGAAGTGCGCGGTGCGGCCAACGCGCGGCAGGTCGAGCGCGGCGCACCATAGCGGCAGCAGCGCGGCCTCGGTGAGGGTCTGGGGGGCTTCGGCTTCGGCGGGCGGCGGCGCGGCGGCGGTCTGGCCGGCGGCCTCGACCAGGGCGCGCCGGTCGAGCTTGCCGTTGGGCAGGTAGGGCAGCGCCGGCAGCGTCACCAGGCGGGTGGGGATGAAGACCTCCGGCAGGCGCTGGCTGAGAAAGGCGTGCAGCTCGGGCAGGCTGGGGCCAGGCAGGGTGCGCGGGGCGAGGTAGGCCGCCAGCGCGTTGCCGTCGGCCTGGGCCACGGCCAGCACCGCCACCTCGCGCACGTTGGGGTGCTCTTGCAGCGCCACCTCCACCTCACCCATCTCAATGCGCTGGCCGCGAATTTTCACCTGGGCATCCTGGCGGCCAAGGTGGAACAGGCAGCCGTCGGGCAGCATCCGGCCCAGGTCGCCGGTGCGGAAGAGACGCAGCCCCGGCTCACCCGGCACGGGCGCAAACGCCGCCGCGGTGAGGTCGGGCCGCTGCCAATAGCCGGGCGAGAGATAGCGGCTCTGAACCACGATCTCACCCACCTCGCCGGCGGGCACGGGTTGGCCAGCAGCATCGACCACGCGCACGTCTTTGCCGGGGATGGCATAGCCCACCGGCACCAGGCTATCGGCCAGGCTGGCGTCGGGCGCGATGAACATTTGGCGGTAGGAGTAGGCCTCGGTCGAGCCGAGGTTATGCAACAGCCGCGCCGGCGGGCCGAAGTGGCGGCGGAACAGGGCCACATCTTGGCGCGAGACGGCCTCGCCGCCCAGGTGCACGACGCGCAGGGCCGGGAAGGTTTCAGCGCCGCGCAGGGTGCCAACCCAGCGCCGGTAGACGCTCGGCACCGATTGGTAAATGGTGATGCCCTCGGCCAGCATGGTGCGCGTGAGCCCGGCCAGGCCCAGGCGGGTCAGGGCATAGGGGATGACGGCGCCGCCGTTGAGCAGCGCGCGCAGGGTGGCAGTGCAGCCGGTGAGGTGGCTGAAGGGCGTAAGCAAAATGAAGCGGTCGGCGGGGCCAAGCTGGAGGGCGGCGGTGTGGGCGGCAATGGCGTGCAGGATGTTGGCGTGGGTTTGCAGCACGCCCTTGGGCCGGCCGGTGGAGCCAGAGGTGTAAAGCAGGAAGGCCAGCGCGTCGGGGCCAAAGGCGCGGGCGGGCGGCGCGGCCGGCAGGCCGACAAGCAGCGGCAGCACGTTGAGGCGCGGCGCGGGGCCATCGAGCGCGGCGGCCAGGTCGGCGGTGGCGGCGTCGTGGAGCAACAGCGCCAGGGCGCTGTCGGCCAAGATCAGGTTGAGACGCGCGGGCGGCACGCCAGGGTCGAGCGGCACCCAGGTCTTGCCAGCCTTGAGCAGGCCAAGCAGGGCGGCCACGGCGGCGGCGCCAGGGTCGAGCAGCACGCCAACCATGGCCGGGCCGGGACCGATCTGCTGGAGGATGGCGTGGGCCATGCGGTTGGCGGCCTGATCGAGGGCGCGATAGGTGAGCGCGTCCGACCCGGCGCGCACGGCCAGGTGATCGGGATGAAGCGCGGCTTGCTGCTCGATGCGGTCGGGGAGGGTGAAGGCGGTTGTCAGGTCTAACAGGGCGCCCGTCGACACGAGGGGCGTGGTCACTACAGCCATGGGCATGGTCCTCGGCCTGTATTTTACACGGTCAGGCCGGCCGAGGGCCAAACGGCCGCGGCGCTTACGGTTTCGTGGGCTGCACCGGGCGCTGGCCGGGCAAGGCCAGGACGACCAGGGCGGCGACGACCAGCGCGGCCCCGACCCAGGCTGCGACGGCGACCGCCGGTGTAGCGGCCTGCTTGAGAGCAATGCCAATGAAGGCCCAGACGACCACGCCCCCGTAGACCGCATCACGGCGCAGGTAGCGCATGGCGACGGCCAGACCGACGCCAGCCGCCAGCATGACGAGGGTCCAAGCGAGGGCGGCGGGGTCGGTGCCGTTCCAGCCCCAGCCGTTGAGCACATCGCTGAGGTTGGCGATGGTGGCGACGCTGACCCAGCCCAGGTAGAGGCTGAAGGGCGCGTCGACGCTCCAGCGCTCGGCGCGGGTGACCGGCGCGCGGCCGACGTCGAGGCGCCGGTAGATGGTAATGAGCGTGAGCAGCAGGAGGACAATGACCAGCCCGGTGAGCGGGAACAGCAGGTAGTGCCAGAGGAAAATCCAGGCGCAGTTGAGGCCGCAGCTAAGAATGAAGAGCCAGCCAAGGCGGGCCAGGCGCGGGTTGGCGCGCTGGGCAGGCAGCGCCTGGTAAATGCCGAAGGCGAGCAGGCCGATGTAGATGAGGCCCCAGATGGCGAAGACGTAGCCGGCCGGCACGAAGAAGACCTGGAAGCGGTCGGAGATCTCGCCGGTGCCGAGGCCGTTGATGGGGAGGGCGTCGGCCAGGCCGTTGACGACGATGGTGACGATGACGGCCAGCAGGTTGAGGAGGGGGTGAACGGTGCGATTGGACATGCCGGTTTCCAGTGGTGAGGCGCGGGTCTATGGGAAGAGCTTATCACTAAGGGCGGAGCGGAGTCCAGTGCGGCGGTGAGGCGGGGGATGCTGCGCTAGGGACTCGGGGGCAGACGAGTCTGAGCGAGTTGTAAAACTGATGGTGAGATTCCTCACCCCGCAATACTGTTGTGTAGCTACAAGGCCGTGAGCGGGGGTTCGGAATGACAGGGAATGGGGGGTGGTTGAGGTTGGCTTGGTGCGGAAAATAACACACGAGGCGGCTGGGACAGAGGCTAGGCGGCGGCGGCCAGGTCGATGAAGGCGTTGGGGCGGCCGACGGAGAAGAGGTGGAGGGCGTGCAGGGCGCGGGTGGCGGCGACGTAGAGCAGGCGGCCGTCGAACTCGGTGGCGGCGTAGTCGCCGTCGTTGGCGTCTACGATGAGGGCGGCCTCGAACTCCATGCCTTTGGCCAGGTGGACCGGGATGGCGACCAGGCCGCCGGCGTAGGCGGCTTTGATCTCGACGGCCAACTGCACCGGCTGGCCGAGTTCGGCGGCGACCTTCTTGGCGAGGGCGGCGGCGCGCTCGGGGCGCTTGGCGATGAGGGCGATGTTCTGATAGCCGCTGGCCTGGAGGTCGCGCAGGGTTTCGAGCACGGCGGGCAGCAGGTCGCCGGTGCGGGCCAGGCGGTGCAGGGCGGGCGGGGCGCCGTGGCGCTCGAACGGGAGGGCGAGGCGCGGGGCTTGCCCGGCCGGGGCCAGCAACTCGAGGATGCGGTTGGAGAAGGTGATGATCTCGTGTGTGCTGCGGTAGCTCTCGCGGGCCTCGGCGTAGGTGTAGGGCAGGCCGTCGAATACCTGGCGCACCTCGTCCCAGTCGCTCAGGCCGCGATAGGCGTAGACGCCTTGGGCCAGGTCGCCCAGCAGCGTCAGCGAGCCGCCGCGCGCCAGGCGGCGCAGCAGCGCGTAGTACAGCGGCGAGACATCCTGCGCCTCGTCCACGATGATGTGGTCGTAGACCGGCACGGGGATGCCATTGGCCAGCGCGTGCAGGTAGGTGATGGCCGGCAGGTCGGCGGTGTCGAGCGCGGCAGCGGAGGCCGGCAAACCGCCATGCAGCAGTTCGAGTTCGTCGGCGGTGAGGGTGCCGCGTCCGAGGCGGGCCAGCAGCGACAGGTCGGCCAGCATTTGGGCGTAGGCCGGGGCGGGGTCGAGCGCGGGCCAGGCCTGGTCGAGCGCGGCGGAGAGCGCGGCCAGCAGGGCCTCCCGCACTTCGGGGCGGGGGGCGCGGGCGGCACCCTCGTCCTTGAGGCGGGCGGCGCGCAGCACCAGGCGCTCACCCTGGCGGCCGTAGTGGGCGGCCAGCGCGCGCACGGCCTCAGCCCCCTGCTCTAGCCCGGCGACGGCGTGCTGGTCTTCCAGGTCGAGGTCAATCACGTCGCGGGCGTAGGCGGCGTAGCCATCGAGGCGGGCGGCTTCGAGCTCTAGCTCGCGCTGGCGCTGGCGCAGGTGCTCGCCGTCGGCCACCATGGCTTGCAGGTGGCGTTTGACGGCGGTGGTGTAGTCGGTAATTAAATCTGCGCCGAGGGTTTCGAGCACCTTCTCGCGCTGGCGTAATAAGGGCAGCGCGGCGAAGGTGTGGGCCACCTCCTGCACGCGGGCGCGGGAGAGCGACACTTTGACTTTGTAGGGGCCGAGGGCGTCGAAGCTCAGGCCGGCGGCGGGCACGTTTAGGCGGGCGCGCCAGTGGTTGAGGAGGCTCTCGAGGAGGCGGCCCATGCGAAGCGAGCCTTTGAGGCGGCTGCGGCGGGCCAGGGTCTGCTTGGTGCGCTCATCCACGTCGGCCGACAGCAGCGCGGCCAGGGTGGCATCGGCCACGGGCCGGCCGGCCAGGCCCAGACGGTTGAGCGCCCAGGCGTCGAGCGTGGTTTGCGCCAGGCCGGTGACGCCCAGTTCGGGCAGCACGTTGGCGATGTAGCCGAGGAAGAGTTGGTTGGGGCCGAAGATGATGCAGCGCTCGCTCTCGACGCCGGTTTGGTTGCCGGGGTAGAGCAGATAGGCGACGCGGTGCAGCGCGATGGAGGTCTTGCCGCTGCCGGCCACGCCTTGGACGACGAGCACTTGATGCCAGTCGGCGCGGATCAGGTCGTCCTGGTGCTCTTGGAGCGAGGCGACGATGTCGAGCATGGTGGCGGCGGTGCCGCGCCCAGAGAGGATCTCGCGCAAGAAGGCGTCGGGGTCGACCAGGGTGGTGCGACCGGCGGCGGTGGCCGCGGCGGGGCGGGAGTCGTATTCGTCGAATAGGTTGACGAGGGTGTCCTGCTCCATCTGGTAGTGACGCTTGAGGTGCAGGTTGACGTCTACGCGGCCGGCGGGGCTTTGATAGTGGAACGCACCGGGGCGGCGGTGCGAGTAGAGGCGGGCGGCGGGGGCGCGCCAGTCCATGACGATGATGCGGCTATGGTCTTCAAAGCCGATTTTGCCGAGGTAGTAGGTTTCGGGGCCGGGCGCGCCGGCGGGGGTGAAGTCGAGCCGGCCAAAGTAGACTTGCTTGCGGGCGGCCTTGAGCGACTCCCACAGCGCCGCGCGGTGGCGGTGGAGCGCCATGAAGTCCGCTTCGTTGAAGGACTGGAGGTTGTGACGGCCGATTTCCTCGATGCGGGCTTCGAGGGTGGCGTGCGTGTCGCGCAGGTTGGTCTGCTCGGTGGGCTGGTCGGGATGCAGTGGGGCGGCGGCGGTGTTTGTCATAGGCGTTATCCAATTATAGGCGGACGGGGGCGAGGATGTGACAGGCGGGCGGGAGGAGGAAAATAGGGGATAGAGGGGGACTAAGGGGAAAGGCAGGGGATGCTGCGCCAGGGACGCGGGGGACGCGGGGGCGGCAGACGCAGGAGGCGGCGGGGGCATTGAATGTGGCCGGATTAATCAGTATAGTGGGGCCATGAGAGGAGCACGGACGAGCGCATGAACATGGAGCAGTTTTGGAAGCTGATAGATGAGAGTCGGCTGGCGGCGGGGGACGATCCGTTTGAGCAGTCGCAGCAACTGACGGCGAGGCTGGCGACGCTGCCGGCCGAGGAGATTGCGGACTTTGACCAACTGGCGCGCGACTTACAGGACCAGACGTACACGGCTGACCTGTGGGAAGCGTTTTATGTGATCGAGCCGGGGGTGAGCGAGGAGGGCTTCTTGGCGTGGCGGCAGTGGCTGATCGGCCAGGGGCAGGCGGCCTTCAAACGAGCGGTGGCGCAGCCCGATACGCTGGCGGACCTGGTGGACGCCGACCAGGAGAGCGGCTTTGAGGTGCTGCTGGGGGTGGCCGACGAG